>CAZYID010000001.1:0-8817 GCA_964646595.1 uncultured Spirochaetales bacterium
AAAAGATTATTAGAATTAAATTATATTCAGATAACAGGAAGAAAAGAAGTACTACGAAGACCTTTATTGTATCCTACAACTTCAGTTTTTTTAAAAGAATTTAATTTAAAAAGTATAAAAGATCTACCTAAAGTCGGTGAAATTAAAAGCGATGAATTTTCATTAGAGGAATGATATGAGGCTTCAGAAATATCTTTCTCTTTGTGGAATTGCATCAAGAAGAAAATCAGAACAAATAATTTTAAATGGAAGAGTTGAAGTAAATGGAATTATAGTAAATAAAATGGGATTAAAAGTAAATTTAAACGATGAAGTCAAATTAGATGACAGGATAATAATCCCGGATGAAAAAGTATATATCGTTTTAAATAAACCAAAAAATATTATTTGTACTAAAAATGATAAATTGAATAGAAAAACTATTTTTGATATTGTTAAATATAAAAAAAGTTTATTTTCTGCTGGAAGATTAGATAAAGATTCGACTGGTTTAATAATATTGACTAATGATGGTGATTTTGCTAATAGTATAATTCATCCATCAAATAATATTATAAAAGAATATTTAGTAGAATCATATTCCACACCAAAAGATGATCTTATTGAAAATTTTAAAAAAGGGATTATATTTGATGGTATCTCATATAAAGCTTTTGATATAAAAAAGACAGAAAAAAAAAATGCTTTAAAGATATTTTTAAATGAAGGAAAAAAAAGGGAGATAAGAGTAGTTTATAATCATTTTTTAACAAAAATTAAAGAATTGAAAAGAACTGCTATTGGCGGATTAAAATTGAATGAGTTGAAAATAAAAGAAGGAGAATATATATTTTTAAACTTAGAGAAAATTAATGATCTTATTTTAAAAAATAAAAGGGAAAAAAATGGTAAAGTCAGTTAAAATTGCTATTGATGGTCCGGCTGGAGCAGGGAAAAGTACAGTTGCAAAAATTGTTGCAGATAAATTAAATATTGAGTATATAGATTCTGGTGCAATATATAGAGCCATTACAAAAAATATCCTTGACAGTAATATAAAAATAGATAATTATAGTCGAATTGAACTTTTATTAGAAGAATTAGTAATCAATTTAATTGATAGAAAAGTGTTTATCAATAATAAAGATTATACAGAGTTTTTAAGAGGAAAAGAAGTTTCATTAGCTGTTTCTCCAGTATCAAGTATTGTTGCTGTAAGGAAAAAGGTTAATAGTTTTTTAAATAATTATTCAAAAGAAAAATCCGTTATTATGGATGGCAGAGATATTGGTACTGTTGTTTTCCCTGATGCAGATTTTAAATTTTACTTAGATGCATCAATTGAAACAAGAGCATTAAGAAGATTTAATGAAAAGACAATGGATTTATCTTTGGATGTGATTAAAGATGAAATAAAGAAACGCGATGAAAACGATAAAAATAAAAAAGTTGGAGCATTAAAAGTTGCTGAAGATGCAATTTATATAGATACAACCAATAATTCGATAGATGAAGTTGTAGAAAATGTTTTAAAAAAAATAAGTAAAAATTAGATATATTGAGGGTTTAGAATGATTGATGATATTGATTCCAAAAATAACAATAATACTGAAGAACAGATTGATTTTGAAAAAGCTTATTTTGATAGTTTTAAAGATATACAAGAAGGAAGTGTAATTAAAGCAAAAGTAGTTGATATAAGCAATGATACTGTTTTTTTAGATTTTGGTTTTAAATCTGAAGCAAAGATTTTAACCAATGAATTTGATGTTTTACCAAATATTGGTGATGATATTGATATTTTTATTGTCAGATTAGAAGGTAGAAATGGGGAGCCTGTTGTTTCGAAAAAAACATGCGATTATCTAAATGAAAAAACAGAGTTAAAAAATGTATGGAGAGAAAGAAAACCGGTAAAGGGTATAATCATAATGATAAAGCACAGCGGAGTTGTTGTTAAATATAAAAACGTTACTGGATTTATACCTAATACTCTATTTGATATAAATACTAATAATCAAAAATTAAAAGATTTTTTAAATAAAGAAGTAAATTTCTATATTGAAAAAATTTATTTTAAAGATAATAATTTTAAGCAAAAGAATGGAAGACAAGAAGAAGAATTTTTAGCTAACAGGAAAAGATTTCTTTATGAAAAAAACAATGAAGTTCGTAGTTCTTTTTTTGATGAAAAAAAAGAGGGAGAAATTGTTGAAGGACTAGTAAAATCTTTAACAAATTTTGGTGCATTTATTGATCTTGGTGGAGTTGACGCTCTTTTAAGAGTTAAAGATGCATCTTGGTTAAGAATAAACGATATTGCTGAAGTTGTTTCTGAAGGACAAAAAGTTAAAGTTAAAATATTAAATATTGATTCAGAATCAAGAAGATTAACTGTTGGATTAAAACAGCTTCAAGATGATCCTTGGGATATTTTTATAAAAGAATATAAAGATGATGCAACAATCACCGGAACTGTTACATCTATTACAACATATGGCGCATTTGTAAAAATTATAGATGGTGTAGAAGGATTATTACATATTTCAGATATGTCATGGGTGCAAAAAATTAAAAATCCATCCGAATTAGTTAAAACCGGACAAAAATTAGAATTAAAAATTCTTAAAATTGATAAAGATAACCGAAAAGTGAGTCTTAGTCTTAAACATTTATTAGATAATCCCTGGGATAATGTTAAAGATAAATACAAAATAGGTACAGCAGTTAAAGGTAAAGTAAAAACTATTACAACATTTGGTGTTTTTGTAGAATTAGAGGAAGGCATTGATGCTTTATTACATGTAGATGATGTGTCATGGGTGGAAACAATTAGAAATCCTTATGAAAAATTTAATGTTGGGGATGAACTTGAGGCTGTTGTAATACAATGTGATCCTAAAAATACTAAAATAAAAATTAGTATTAAAGATTTAACAGAAGATCCTTGGAAAAAAATTGAAGATTTATATAAAGCTGGTGATATTATTGAATGTAAAGTTCAGGGTATTGATGAAGATAAAGGTCTCCTGGTAAAATTGACAGATGAAATAAGTACATATATTCCTTTAAATCATATTGGATTAGGTAAAAGAGATGAAATTAAATCTAATTTAAAAACAACTTATAAGATAGATGATGATATAAAAGCAATAGTTACAAATTTAGATTTTAAAAAGAGAAGAATTGCGATTTCCATAAAAGAGTATATTAAAAAAATGGAGAAAGAAAAAGTAGAGGCTTTTTTGCATAATGCAGAAGAAGATTCTAAGTTTACTTTAAAGGATGCGATTAAACAAAAAAAATAATTTTTAATAAAGCATAGTTGATATATAACAAATCTAATAATATTATTAAAGCCTGAATTTAAACTAGTTTTTTTATAATAAATAATTTAAAAATATACAAATGGTTTTAATAAATGAATATTAAAGAAATAAATATTATAGGAAATAACAGGAGAATCATTGAAATATTAAATATTTCGAGGAAGTTAAAAAATTCTGATGCTTCTGTTTTTATATTTGGTGAAAGTGGAACTGGAAAAGAACTGTTAGCACGTTATATACATGAGCAAAGTATACGAGGCAATAAAAAATTTATAGCAATTAATTGCGCAGCAATTCCAGATGAATTATTAGAAAATGAGCTATTTGGTCATAAAAAAGGAGCATTTACTGACGCTGAAACAGATTATATTGGCAAATTTGGTTATGCTAATGGCGGCACATTATTTTTAGATGAAATTGGTGAAATGAGTATTAATTTACAGGCAAAATTATTACGAGTTTTACAGTTTAAAGAATATGAACCTATAGGAAGCACAGAAATATATAATTCTGATGTAAGAATTATTGCAGCTACAAATAGGGATATAAAAGAATTATTAAAAGAAAATAAAATACGTGAAGATTTATATTACAGGTTGAATGTTGTTCCTATTAATATTCCTCCTTTAAGACAAAGGGAAGATGATATAGAGCTTTTGGCAAAATATTATTTAGAAATATATAATAAAAAAAGCAATAAAAATATTAAAGGATTTCAACCAGGCGTAATAAATATTTTAAGAACTTACAACTGGCCCGGTAATATTAGAGAATTACAAAATGTAATAGAAAGAGCTGTGTTG
Organism: uncultured Spirochaetales bacterium; assembly: GCA_964646595.1. GTDB lineage: Bacteria > Spirochaetota > GWE2-31-10 > GWE2-31-10 > JAFGQB01 > CAZYID01. Next base: position 4,112 of record CAZYID010000001.1, read on the forward strand.
CTTTGCAATGGAGAGTATTTAGAAATAAAAGAAATTTCTTTATATAGTAATAAATTAAAAGATGTTGAAATAAATGAAAAAAGCTTGAAAAATGCTCTTGAAGAATTTAAAAGAGAGTATATTATTAAAATTTTAGAAAAAAATAATTGGAATCAAACTAAAACAGCTAGGGTTTTAAAGATTCAAAGAACATATCTATCAAGATTAGTAAAAGAATTAAAAATTGATAAAATTTAATTTTTTTAAGATAAACTTATTGATCATGGAGAATAAAAATGAAAAAGGATAAAAATATAATACAAAATGAAACTGAATTAAAAAAGAGAAAAGATTTTACTTCAATTATCATTATAGCCATAATTTTATTATTTGTTATTGTATTATCTATCTGGTTGTATAGAAATAATAGAGAAAAAACCGCTACAGCATTATTTGAAAATGCATTAGAAAAAATTAACGAATTTGACGATCAATCAAATATTTATTCAAAGCAGGAAATGGAGAAAGAAATTGTTAATTTGTTGGATCAAGTAATTGCTAATTATAAAAATACTATACCTGGGAAGAGAGCTTTATTTTATAAAGGCTATATTTTATATAATACTAAAAATTATGAAAAAGCAGAAAAAATATTTGATTTTTTTATTAATAATTATAAAAATAATTATTTAGTTGATAAATCATATTATTTTTTATCTTATTGTTATAGTGAAAATAAGGAAACAGATAAAGCAATAGATTTATTAAAAAACTTTATTCAAAAACATGAAGATTCATATATTTTACCTGCAGTTATTTTTAGAATTGCCAATTTATATGAACTAAAAGGAAATAAACAAGAGGCAATTTTATATTATCAAAAAATAATAGATGAATTTTCAGATTCTTCGGAAAAAGATAGGGCGAAAGCAAAAATGATTATTTTAAAAAATAATATTAGGTTATAGTATTTTAAAAAAGAAATATTCAATCAAATTGTTTTATAATTATTTGATTTTTGTAAAAATATTACAATAATGTTTTACTTTTAATTTTAATTTATTTAAAATTATATAAATTTTTTTTATTCAAAAAACATGAAATACATATATATCATATTATTAGTTTTAATTACCTTAATATTTTTAAATACTTGCGGTATTGAAGATACAACAATGTATTTTCAGGAACCTAAAAATATTTCATATGATGATGCAAATTTTATGATAAAATTTGACGGGTATAATCAGGAAGAAGATGGAGACGAATATTTATTTGTAGGATATGATGTTTATTATTATTTTAATGATGATTCCGGTAGTGCAAAAAAAGCTGCTGTTAGGATACCAAAGATAACAGGAACTAGAGGTACTTTTCATTCAGACCTTATAGATTTTAGAGATCCCAATGTTGATTCGAGTTTTCAAAATTTCACTACTACAGAGTTAGATGAAATATATCAGGATGTTACATTTCCTGTAACAGAAGAAATGATTGATGATGTTTTGGAAGAAGGTAATAGTGATAATGTAAGATTAAGTTTTGAAAATACATTATTAATTCCTAACACAGATGATAATCCTAAAAAAATTAGTGGTAATGATTATATTTTATTAGAAGAATTATTTCCAAAATATGAGCAATATAAAAGTTATATGGAAGCTGGAACTTGGGGTGGTATCAATGACAATGATAATGCAACTACTTTTAAAGGCTTTTTAGATCAGAATTATTATAATCATTATAGTATTTCACTTTATAAGAATGAAGCAGGATTTAACTATTATAAAATGAAAATATTTGTAATTGCAAAAGGATTTAACTCAAATACTGAAAGAAATAAAGGCGATTATATCGAATCTTTAAAATCATCTGTTAAAGAAGTAACTATTAAAGTAGATCCAGCAACAGCTCCTTAAAATTTAAAAAAATCAATTATAATTTACTTTCCAATTTTTATTAATAAACAAATTATTTATTATAGTTTAAATGAAAAAATTTTCTCTTGAAATTCAGTAATATAAAATTTTAAGATTAAAAGCATTTTTTAATCAAAATATTTAAATTTTATCAAATATTTATGAATTCAATTAAATTCAAAATAAATTAAAAAAAAATTGACAAGAATTTATAAATATTTTACAATTTATAGATAAATTTAAGTAAATGCTTATTTTTATGGGGGGGGAACATGTCATCACTTTTTATATTAATTATTTCATTATTAGGCTCACTTTCTATTGTTTTAATATTTAGAAATTTAGATAAAAACAATAGAAGTTTTGAGAAAATTGCCAGATTATCAAAATCAATTAAAAATGATTTATCTGAATTCGCACAACAACGTTATCAAGAGTTAAAAGACTTTGATGGTTCTGTTGAGGTATCTTTGCAAAAAGGTAGTTCAATTCTTGAAAAAATCAATAAATCTGTTAATTCGCTTGAACAGAGATTTGATTTAATAGAACGGGATAAAGAAAAAATCAGTATATTTTATAAAAAAATAGATATGATTGATAAGGAGATTTCTGATATCAATTCTCAAATCAATGAAATTCACGGCAGCAAGAAGTTTATTGAAAATATTGATAATAAGCTATCAGGTTTCAAGAAAAATCTTGCTTTTATTGAAAGAGATATGAGCCGGGTTCAGGATAATTTCAACAAACAAAACTTTTTAGCATTAAAAAATGCAAGTGAAAAAATAATAAGGGATTCGAGCCAGGAAGTTAAAGATGTTAAAAAAGAAATCAGTATAATGAGTAAAGAGATTAATATTCGAAGAGAAGAAATGATTAAGAATATTAAACATTCCGGTATAGAATTAAGGAATGATTTAAAAGAAACTCAGACACAATTAATTGATTTTTCAGAGCAGCAGCATCATGTATTAAAAGAAAATGCTGAAATATTTAAAAATGAATTACAAAATGTTGAAGGCTCTATAAATAATCTTAAAAAAGATTTTTTAAACGAAGTACAGGATGAATTTATTAATCTCAGCGAAATGTATGAACAAAAAATTGAAGAAAAAGGAAATGATTTAAATAATATTGAATTAGAATTCCAAAAGAAATTAGAAGATAAAATTAATAATTATTCTCAATATATAGAAAGCATTGAAGAAAAAGGTGAGAATTTAAATAGAATTATTCAAGAAAAATTAGAAGAAAATAAAAATATTCAGATTTCTAAGATTAAAGATGTTTCTGGAATTGTTTCTAAAAATATAGAGAAATTTGGTGAAAAAATAAAACTTAGTGCATTAAACACAGTTAAAAAGGGAGTTAGAGAAGCAGAAGATAGATATAAAGTTTTATTATCAAATTTTAAAAAAGTAGAAAAAGATGTTTCTTCAAAAACAATAGATTTTGGAACATATCTAAATGAAGCAGATAAAAAGATACAAAAAGTTAAGTTGAATATTTTTAATGACATTAAGGATAAAATTCAAGAATTTGATTTACATATAAAAAATACAAATGAATTAGGAATGTCACTTGAATTAAAAGTATTTGATGAAATTAAAACAAAGTTGGAAAATTTTAAAGTTAATGTTTATAAAGATTTGAATACAATAAAGGATAGTATATTAAATAGAGTAGAAAATTATGAAAAAGAATTTGATGACAGGTTTATAGGTTCCAGAAAGAATATTGATAATATTACATCAGATATAGATAAAATGCGACAGAATATTAATAATTTTTCAGAAGATTATAAAAGTGAAATTATGATGATTAAAGATAAACAAAATGAGATTATGATAAATTTTGAAGATCAAATAAAAGAAGTTGAACAAAAATATGTTGAGCATTCAGATAAATATAGCAGTATTTTAGATGAAAACATAACTAGTATTAAAACTTATTTTATAAATGAAAGAGATAAAGTATATAAAAATATTGATAAAACAATCCAGGTTTTATCAAAAGAAGCAGATGGAAAAGCATCAGATTTAACAAAAAGATTCGATAAAGTATATAAACAAACAGAAGCTCAAATGCTAAACATTCATAATCAATCAGTAAAAAAATCAAAAGGAATTGAAGAATATATTATTAATAATCAAAAAACTCTTGAAAATGAAATATATAATCAATTTAATTCTGTTAAAAAAGAAGTATTAAATCGTAAAGATACAATTGAAAAAGAAATTTATTCTATTGGAAAGAATCTGGAAAGAAAAGTAAATGATTATAAAGAAGAATTAGATAATACTTTAATTGAAAATCATAAGATATCAGATGAAAAAATATTATCATTAAATAATAAATTACATGATTATGATAAAAAAATTGATGAATCAATAAATGCAGTAAGTGATAAAATAAGTCATAATAAAAAAGAAATAAATGATTATAAGGTTGAATCAATAAAGAATTTTAATAATTATAGAGATGAAGTTAAATCTCAAATGTTAAATATACATAATCAATTAGTAAAAAAATCAAAAGGGATAGAAAATTATATTATAGGAAATCAAAAAAATCTTGAAAATGAAATTATTACTAAATTTAATACTGTTAAAAAAGAAATATTAAATCGTAAAGATACAATCGAAAAAGAAATTTATTCAATTGGAAATGATATGAAAGGTAAAATAAAAGAATATAAAGAAAATTTTGATGATATTTTAATAGAAAACAATAAAATATCAGATGAGAAATTATTAGCTATAAGAGATAAATTAGAAGGATATGATAAAAAAATTGATGAATCAATAA
>CAZYID010000001.1:8917-33466 GCA_964646595.1 uncultured Spirochaetales bacterium
TTAGCTATAAGAGATAAATTAGAAGGATATGATAAAAAAATTGATGAATCAATAAGTAGTGTAAATCAAAAACTTATACAAAATGAAAAAGAGGTAAATGATTATAAATCTGAATTTATTAAAAACTTTAATGGTTATAAAGATGAAGTTGAACGTTTAAAGAAAGGTGCGGATAAAAATTTTAAAATAGTATTATCTGAATTGGAAGAAAAATTATTAGATGATGTTAATATAAGATATAAGAAAAATATTGGTGAATTTGATAATATGATTAATAAAATGAAAACTAATTTGGAAAATAATTTAGAAGAAAATAATGATAGAATTTTATTGGTAAAAGATGAATTAAATAATTCCTTAATAAATGTTAAAGATGAAGTAAAAGATTTAATTGATAATTGGAAAAATGAAATTGATAATGATATTATTGGTAAAAACAAGGATATAGATATTTTTAAAAATAGTATTCTGGAAAATTTTAATAAAATTACAGTTAAATTAAATAGTGAAGATGAAAGATTATTACATATTGACAACAAATTAAAAGAATATGAATCTGTTATAGATAATACATTTTCATTATTTGATGAAAAAATGGAATTTAATAGAAATGAATTAGATGAGTTTAAAGAAAAAATAGTTGATGATATTGAGAAATATTCTGAACAAATTGATAAATTAAAAGATAAATCAGATAAAAAGTTTGAAAAAATAACAGATGAACTTCATAAAGAATTTATTGAAGAAGTTAATAAAAAATATGAAAATAAAAGTATAGAATTTGAGGAAATGATCGGTAGATTAAAAGAGCAAGTAGAAAATAATATATTAGACAGTAATGATTTATTAAATCAATCTAAAGAAAATGTTAATACTTCGATAGAAATGATAAAAGAAAATATTAATAATTCTGTTGAAATAATAAGAGATAATGTTAAAGCCGATGTCGATAACTGGCAGCAGGATATAATAAAGATGTTAAGTAATAAAAATACCGAAATAGAAGATTTTAAAAAAACTATTATAGATGACATTGAACAATTATCTACTAATTTAAATAATAAAATAAGTGAAAATACTGAAGAAATGGATTCTTATATTAATAATTTTAAAGATAAAGCAAATTTATTTGAAATTGATTTAAGTAATAAAATAAAAGGTATTGAAAAAGAATATTTTGAAAAAGGCGAAAAACTAATATTTGAAAATTCTGTTAAACTGGACGAGTTTGTTGAGAAGACAAATAATCTAGGAAAAGACCTTGAAAATTTGAAAAGTTCAATTGATACTGAAGTACATGCTAAAATAGAAGATAGTAAAATTATAATTGATGAAGTATTTAGGAACGGAAGTAATATTATTAAAAAAGATTTATTTAAAATACAGGAAGAAAGTGCAGAGAAAATAAATGAATATAGAAATGAAATGTTAAAAATACAGCAAAATATGAAAAAGATTGAAGACAAGTTTACATCAAGATTTCTTGATAATGCCAATGTATTAGATAAAAAGATTACTAATATTGAAACACAAATAAAGAGTGTTGAAAAATCATCTAAATTATTTAATAAAACTGATGAATTAAAAGATAAATTAGAACAAGAAATTAAAAATTTAAAAAATCAAATTACTGACATAAAGAAAGAAAGAAATGAAGTTTTTAAAATTGAGAAAAAGCTTGTTTCAATTGAGAATTTAGCTTCAGTATCACAAAATAAATATGAAAAATTGATGGGTGAAAAAGATTCGATAGAAAATATTGAAAACATTTTAATTGAATTAAATGAAGTTTCTGAAAATGTTGATAATAAAATTAATAATATTAAATCAGCAAGAGTATTAATTGAAAATGTAGAATCAAAAATAAATAATATTACTTCAAGCATTGATAAGCTTGATAATTATTTTAATGATTTTGAAGCAAAAAGTGGTGAAATAAAAACAACAATAGATAATGTGGATGATTTAAAAGATACTCTTGAGGAAATGAATGAAAAATTTACTATAGTTAGAAAACAGTTTGATGATTTAGATTTTAAAAAATCTACTTTTGAAAAAAGTTTTAAAGAATTTGAAAAAGACGCGAATTTAGTTACTAAATCAGAAAAAAAAGTTGCTGAAGTTATTGATAAATTTAAACAAATGGATTCATTAATAGAGGATTTAGAATCCAGAACTGTTGTTATTAATAAATATCGAGAATGGCTTGTTAAGGCTGAAACACAAATTGTTAATCTAAACAGTGATACTGATAAAAAAATTAAACTGCTTGAAACATTATTAAGCAATAGTTCAAAAAGTCCAATAATTAAATCTAAAATGGAAGATGATAGTACTAAAAAAGAAACAGTTTTAAAATTAAAAAAACAGGGATGGACTATTGATGAAATTTCTAAAACATTAAATCTTTCTATTGGTGAAGTAGAATTTATTTTAGACTTGGAACATGGTAAGTCAAAGAAATAAAGATTTTAATTAACACCTGACATGTTTATTAAACCTGTCAGGTGCATTAAGAACATAAAACCCTGACAGGTGTTTAATTTTCATATTTTAATATTGGGAATCTGGCAGCTTTTACATCATCTATTCTTTTTACAGGTGTGGTTACCGGGGAATCTTTTAATAAATCTGTTTTTTCAATTGCTTCTTTTTTAATTTTAATTAATATTTCAGCAAATTCATCAAGTGTTTTTTTACTTTCAGTTTCGGTTGGTTCAATCATCAAACAATCTTTTATAATTAATGGAAAACTAACAGTAGGTGAATGATAACCATAATCCAATATTCGTTTTGCAAAATCCATTACAGTAAAATGATATTTATTACATAAATCAGTAAGAGAAATAACAAATTCATGCATTACATGTTCATTAGATCCAAATTTAAAATGATCTTTTAATATTGAATAAAGATAATTTGAATTCAATAATGCAATTAAACCGGTTTTTAATGAACCATCTTTTCCTAATATGTATATATATACATATGCTTTTATTACAACAAGAAAATTAGAATAAAATGAACGAATTTTCCCAATAGAATATTTTGATCTTGAGATAAGTTTATATTTATAATTTTCTTGAATAATGTTTTTACCAGGAAGAAAAATAGATAAATGTTTTTTTACTGATACCGGTCCTGATCCAGGTCCGCCGCCGCCATGCGGAGTAGAAAAAGTTTTATGTAAATTAATATGAACAATATCAAATCCCATATCACCCGGTCTTGTTATACCTAAAAAAGCATTGAAATTCGCACCATCATAATAAAGCTGAATATCATGTTCTTTGCAAATGTTCACAATTTCATCTATATTTTTTTCAAATAGTCCAAGTGTATTTGGATTTGTAATCATAAAACCGGCTATATTTTTATTTACTTTTTTTTTCAAATCATTTATGTCAATAAATCCATTTTGATCGGATTTTATTGTTGAAGTTTTAAAACCAGCCATAGATGCTGAAGCCGGATTAGTTCCATGAGCAGAATCCGGTATTAAAATGTATTCTCGTTTTTCATTTTTATAATTAAAATAAGCTCTTATTATATATAAACCTGTTAATTCTCCATGAGCTCCTGCACATGGGGCAAAAGTAAGATCATCCATTCCGGTTATTTCTAATAAAGCATTTTTACATTCAAATAAAATTTCGAGGTTTCCCTGTATTCTATTATTATTAGAATAGGGATGAGAATTAATAAAAGATAAATTACCGGCTATTTTTTCATTAATTTTTGGATTATATTTCATTGTGCAGCTTCCCAAAGGATAAAAGCCGGTGTCTATTCCAAAATTTTTATTAGATAAATTTATATAATGTCTAAGTACTTGATTTTCACTAATATTTGGGAGATTTAAGGTTTCATTATTTATAAATTTTTCAGGGATATATTTTTTTAATTCTTTTTTTTTTGTTTTATTATTAAAAGAAAAATATGATATTGAATTATTATTTTTTTCGAAAATTAAATTAGGATCTATCATTTAATGCTCCCAAGTATTTTTATAAATTCATCAATCTGACTGTCAGAATTCATCTCTGTTGCGCATAATAAGTATGAATTAGTATAATTATTGAAGTTTTGATTTAAAGGTAAAAATGAAAGAATATTTTTTTCTTCTAATGCTTTATTTATTTTTGTATATTCAATATCAGAATTAACAATAAATTCATTAAAAAATACTTGCTCATTATTTACACTGAAATTATTTAACTTACCAATATTTTCATGAAGTATATGAGCATTTTCTAAATTAGAAATTCCACATTCAGAAAGACCTTTTTCACCTAATAAAGAAAGATAAACAGCAGTTTTTATTGCATTTAAGCTATGATTACTGCATATATTTGAAGTAGCATTTTCTCGTCTAATATGCTGTTCTCTTGCTGATATTGTAAGTGTATAAGCAATATTTTGATCTTTATCAGTTGATTGACCTACGATCCTGCCAGGCATTTTTCGTAAAAACTTATTTACTACAGCTATAAATCCTAAATATGGACCGCCAAAACTTAAAGGGATACCAAAACTTTGTGCTTCACCGCAAACAATGTCAACATTATAAAAAGATGGTTTTTTTAATATTGATAATGATAAAGCTTCTGTAATGCATTGTATTATAAGTTTATTATCAGAATGAATGATATCAGAAGCCTCTTTAAAGTCAATTATTGATCCAAAAAAATTAGGTGATGAAATTACAAAACATGCAAAGTCTGATTCCCAGGATTTTTTAAAGTTTTCAATAGAAAAACTAAACGGATCAGATTGATAAATAATTATGTCAATATTTAGAGGATTTAAATATGTATATAATACTTTTAAATATTCCGGATTAATATATTTGTCTATTAAAACTTTATTTTTATTTGTAATTCTATGCGCAATAATTATTGATTCTGCTAAGGCAGTTGCTCCGTCATACATTGATGCATTGCTTACATCCATTCCTGTGAGTCTGCATATGTAAGTTTGGTATTCAAATAAAGCCTGTAAAGTTCCCTGGGAAATTTCTGCCTGATATGGTGTATATGCAGTATAAAATTCCTGTCGTGATAATATTTCATCAACTGCAGCAGGTATATAATGATTATAAGCACCAGCACCTAAAAAAATCGAATTATAATTTTTATTTTTTTTTGCAATATCATTAAAATAAAGATTAGCTTCTAATTCTGATTTTCCTTCTTTTATATTTAATTTGTTTATCTGATATTTTAAAGGAATAGAGTTTTTTAAATCATCAAGATTTTTAATACCTATTGCTGAAAGCATTTCATTTATTTCATTTTCTGAATGAGGGAAATATGTCAATTTATTACTCCTTGTTTTATTTATCTTTTATAAAATGGCAGATCTACAATTTTAATTTTTTCAGTTCTATTTCTTATTTCTAAAAATAATTCATTTTCATTTAAAAAATCAGGATTAATATAACCTAAACCAATACTTTTTTTATAAAATGGAGAAAATGTACCGGAAGTCACATATCCTATTTGATTATTATTTTTATCTATAATATTCATATTTTCTCTTGGTATTGCTTTGCCGAGTAATTCGAAACCTATAAGTTTATCTTTATATTTGTTATTATCAAGGATTGCATTTTTTCCAATAAAATCATCTTTTTTTAATTTTACACTCCAGGCTATATTTGTTTGTAATGGCGAATGATTTGCATCAAGTTCATGTCCATACAAAGGTAATGCAGCTTCGATTCTTAGTGTGTCACGAGCACCAAGACCGCATGGAGTAATATTATATTTCTTTTTATTTTGTATGATTTTTTCAGTTAAAAGAATAGCTGATTTTTTATCTAAAATTAATTCAAATCCGCTTTCACCAGTGTATCCTGTTTTAGAAATTAAAATTTTATTATTATTATAATTGAATTCTATAACATGAAATGATTTTAAATCATTAACAGGAAAATTAAATAATTTATTTAGAATTAAAGTTGAGGATGGTCCCTGTAAAGCAATTATCGAATAAAAATCAGATTTATTTTCTATCAAAATATTTTTATTTTTTGAATTTTCCAAAAGCCAGGTATAATCTTTTTCTATATTTACCGAATTAACTACAATATGATAATTATTATCGTTTATGCACATAACTATAATATCATCAATTACACCTCCATTATAATTTAATATATTTGCATAAATACATTTACCTGGATATATTTTTGAAAAATCATTTGTAAAAGTATAATTTAAAAAGGAAATTGCTTTATCTCTATTTTCAAATTTAAGTATTAAATTTCCCATATGAGATACATCAAAAAAACCGGCATTATTTCTAACAGCAAGATGCTCTTCTTGAATTGAAGTATAAAAAATGGGAAGAAGATAGTTGTGAAAATTTACTATTTTTGCATTTAATTTTTCATGAATGTCGTATAAAGCTGTTTTTTTCAAGATGAGTTCCTTTTTTATATAAAAAAAAATGTTAAATTTTTTAAAAAATTTGATCAAAAATTATGTAAATGATTTTAAAATAAAAAAAATATTATTAAAATTTACTTTATATCATTTTTATCATTGGTAACATCATTAATGATGGTTTTTTTTAAATCATTAGTATTATCTTTAATTAAATCTTTATCTATATTAATATCATCAAAATCAGTATTCAAATCATCTTTAAAAAGATCAAGATCAACTAAATCTTTATCTATATCAATATTTGTTTCAGAAGATTTGAATTTTGATAAAATTGATTTATCAACATTAATATCTAAATCACCAATTACAGAGTTTACAGTTCGATTTTTATAAGATGTTTTTTCAAATTTATCTGTTATTGATTGTATATTATTTTCAACTGTTTGATTATTTAATTTACAGTAGGTGCATTCATCCTGAGGTATTGTATCAGGTAAAAAGTATTCATAATATAAATCTTGTTCTTTACAGTATTTTGAAGGTCTTTTACCTGATTTTTTACATATTTGTACTGCATATACACCATCAGGTTGTTCAAATTTTAAATCACTTATATTTTCATGATATTCTCTCATAAATTCAAGCCATATAGGTCCTGCAACAGAAGCGCCGGCTTGTTCATATCCAAGACTTAATCCGTATTTATCAAAACCGACCCATGATGCAGCAGTAACTTTTGGGGAATAACCAATTACCCAGGCATCACTCCAGTTTTGAGTTGTGCCGCTTTTTGCTGCAAAATCAACATTATCCGGAAAAACTTTACCTTCATTTAGCATTCTTTGTTTTACAAATGCTAAAGTACCTTCAGGGTGATTTACTACATCTTTAAGTATACTGGTTATTATATATGCGTTTTGAGGACTAATAATTTGTAATTTACTTTTATTTTCCAAATAATATTTTTCCAGATTTTTCCATGGTTCATAAATTACGTTGCCATCTCTGTCATCAATATATAAAATTGAATTTGGAATGACTTTTTTTCCGTGATTTGCAAATACAGCAAACGCAGAAGCCATTTCAGAAGGCGAAACTGAACCTGTTCCTAAAACAGTGCTTATTTCCGGTTGAAATCTTTTATTAATTTCTGACTGAGATTTTAAACCCAATAATAATGCAGCTCTGTCTATAGGAACTTTATAATTATTATTTTTTCCGATTGCATAAAATATTTTACATGAGGGTATATTTAAACTTCTTCGTAATGCTTTTCTAACATTAATCCTGCCGTAAAATTTTCCTCCATAATTATACGGAACATACCAGTCTAACGGATCTTCTGAATCAAAAGAAAATATATATGGTTCATCTTGAATTATAGAACCTGCAGTAAACATTTTAGTGTCAAGAGCAGCAGAGTAAACTAAAGGTTTAAAAGAAGAACCCGGTTGTCTTAAACTTTGCATGGCATAATTAAATCTATTATTAGAATCAAATTTATTGCCTCCTACCATAACGATTATTTGCCCTGTCTCATTATCAATGACTAAAAATGCGCCTTGTACTTCGGATAATAATTCTTTTGATTCATCTTGTTTATCAAACATAATTTCTGTAACAGTATCAACAATATTAAGTCCTAAAGATTGTGAAATAAGATTTAAGGATGGATTTATATCTTTATTATATTCTGTAATACTTCTTTTTAATGTTGTATTACGATTTACATTTACATTATAGAGAGAAAAGGTTTCACTTAATAATGAAATTGAATTATAAAATAGGTTTTGCGTAGTATTATAAACAATAAGTTGATAATCTTCAAATATTTTTTGTTGTTTTATTAAAGCATCTTGTAAAAGTTTTGTAGCTGTTTGATTCCAATTAACATCTAAAGTTGAATATATACTTAGTCCATCTTTAAATATATTAACATTAGGCAGCTCTTTATTTATAATATTCATAACCCAGTCACTAAAGAATGGAGCATTATCTTCTCTATTATAGAAAGCTCCTTGAGCTGAATGAGCAGTTGATTGCCATTTTAACCAAAAATTATTAAAACTATTTTCTGCTTCAATTTCAGTAATAATCCCATTTTTAACCATTTTATTTAAAACTTGTTTTTGTTTATTTTTGTGGTTTTTTGGAAACCTTATAAAAGAATAAAATGTTGGATTGGATATTATCGTTATTAATGATGATGATTCTGCATAATCTAATTCATCAACATTTTTATTAAAGTAAAATTTTGATGCAGCACCAATTCCATTAATTCCAAATCCAAGCGGAACATGATTTAAATATAAAGTTAATAATTCATTTTTAGTATATTTTTTTTCAAGTTGAATAGATATCCATAATTCACGAAATTTTCTACTCCATGAAAATGTAGAAGTTAAAAATAATGTCCTTGATAATTGCTGTGTTAAAGTACTTGCACCGCTTACCGGTTTACCGATTATATTATTAATCGCAGCTCTGAAAATTGAAAAAACATTAAATCCTTTATGATGATAAAAACTTTCATCTTCCCATAATATTAATCCCTGAACAAGATATTCAGGTACAATATCTAAAGTAATTAGATCTTTTTTTTCATCAGAATAAAATTTAGTTATAATTTCTCCATTTCGATCATATAAAATACTTGGTAAAGAAGGGCGTTTTGTTTCTAAAAGATTTTCAATTTCATTCATATTATTTAGATTGCTTAAAACAATACCTAAAGTAATTGCTAAAACAAAAGTGATTGATAAAAGAATTACGCCTCTAGTGATTGAATTATTTAATAGATTATTTTTATAATCAGACAAATTTATTACTCCTAAAAATGGCATATTATTCATTTATCAATAATATGTCAAGATAGAATAAACTGAAAATATGATTTATTATTGAAAAATATTTAATAAAAATATATAATTAAATTAATAATAGATATTAAATTTACACTATTTTTAATACTATAAATATATGTAAAAAAAAATTTATTATATAAAAAATATTTGACTTTTTATAAAACTTAATTTTATTATGTTTAATAAAAATAATGAAAAAATTATGAATGAATTACGAAAAAAGAAAAGAATAAATGTAACAATTGCCATTTTTTGTATCTGGCTTTTATGTATATTAATATATTTTATTTTTATTCTTTTTGTTAAAATTCCATTTAATTATTCTTTATTAATTTTTTTCTCAGAATCAATACTATGTACAATAATGTGGGCTTTTTTTATGATCAAGATTGATTGGTTAAAAGATTTGAAAACCGGAAGAGAATTAATATATTTAAATATTTCAAATATATTATCTGCCATTAGATTTTCATTAGTACCATTATTAATTACAATGTTTGGCTTGCTAACATTTGTAAATGGGAATTTTAAAATTAAAATAATAATATTTATCTTTGCGATTTTAGTCTGTTTAACTGATTTATTTGATGGATATATAGCAAGAACTTTTAATCAGGTAACTAGACTTGGAAAAGTTTTGGATCCGGTCGGTGATTTTTTAATGATTACCAGTTTTTCGATTTTAGCATATTCTAATAATGTAATTGAAGGATGGTTTTTTTTACTTATAATGATTAGAATACCAGGATTAGTAATATTTTCTATGTTATTAATGATCCTTGATATTAAATTTAGATTAAGAACTTCTTTACTTGGAAAAGCAAGTATATTTTATATACTTTGTCTTTTAGGCCTTGCTACGTTAAAATTATTATTATCTTTTGAAAATGAATATTATAATCAATTTTTATTTATTATACAGATCATTGGCGCAGTATTATTAATAATTTCTTCAATAGAAAAAATATTATTATTAAGGTATTATTTAAAAAATCAGGATAAAATTGATTTAAAAAAAGAAAATATTCAATTTTAACCAAGTTCGTTTATTTTATCTTTTTTGGATAAATAATAATAATAAACACCAAGACCAACTCCAAACAATATCATTAATATTGACAATATTTGTCCCATTGAGATATTTCCAAGAATAAAACCCGTATATTTTTCTACATCAATATTCTCAAATTGTGAATCAGGCTGTCTAAAAAATTCTATTGAAAATCTAAAAATTGAGTAAAATATTAAATATACAGATGCAAGAAATCCTTTAAATGGTTTAAATTTTCTTGCCGGAAACCACAATATAAGAAATAAAATAATTCCTTCAAAAAAAGCTTCATAAAGCTGTGATGGATGTCTTGGCAGATTAATACCTAAGATATCTGTTGGCATTCCATTTTTATCATATATATAACCTAATGAATTTTTAATTTCATTACCATTAGAATCAAATACCTGAAAAGCTGCTGTATTAATTTTCCAGCCGAGTTTATTAATAACTTCTTGAGTTTTATTTAAAACAAGAGGAACTTTATTCGCATTTTTAAAAAGAATTCCAATAGGAGATGCAGTAATCCTGCCCCATAGTTCACTGTTTATAAAATTACCAATTCTTCCAAAAGTATAACCAAGAGGTATAGCTGGAAAAGCAAGGTCGCATAATTCTCTAAAATTTAATTTGTATTTTATAGACTTAAGTATTCTGGAAATACTTTTTTTATTTTTTTTAAATTTATTTTTGGATTGATTTTCCGGTATATAATAAATATTATTTTCTTTATCTTCTTTATAAATATTAAGCAGTAATTTTTTATCATTAAAATTATTAATTTTTTCTAAAATATTATTTTTAAAATGTTCTGAATTTATATTTTTTGGTAAATGCTTGTAAGTAAATAACACTGAAGTTATAAATACTCCAATGGCAGCTCCATGAAAAGCCATTCCCTCAAATCCGACAAATTTACCATCTTTAAACGGAATAATTATTTCTAAAGGATGAAATAAAAAATAATTAAAATTGTAAACAACACAAGAAAATATTCTACCGCCGAGTATTAATCCAATGATTCCCCAGAAATAGAATTCTTCAATAATACTTTTATTCAATGACTGTAAATTGTCGTGTTTTAAAATATACATACTTTGGATATAAGAAATAATAAATCCAATAACATACATTAATCCATACCATCTTAAAAAGTTTAAAAAACTAAAAAAATTTCCTTCAGGTATATTTAAAAAACTAAAGATTTCAGGTTTTAGCCATGATGGGTAATTAATATAAGCTAACATATTAAATCCTTAAAAAATTTATTTATTTTTTAATATTTATAACATAAGTAATATAATTATTCTATGAATAATTATCAAAGAAGTAAAAAAATGGAAAAAATTGGATTTATTAAAAAATTTATGCTAATAAATAATTACTGTATTCTATAATTTTAAAATAATAGACAATTCAAAAATAATTAGTTATTATGTTTTTTTTAAAAATTACTATAACTAAATAATAGGGAATAAAAATGAAATTATGGTTAAAAATGTTATTTGCTATAACAATTGGAATAATAATTGGTATTTTTTTACCAAATTTTAAAAATATTTATCAATTTATTTTTAAGCCAATTTCGAATCTTGCAATTAATTTACTTTTATATCTTACAGTAGTTTATGTATTTGTTAAATTTTTTATAGGGATAATTGATTTAAAGAAAAATAAATTATTTAAAAAAACATTTTATATTTTTTTTATTTGTATTCTTGTTTCAGTTTTATTTTCAATTTTAATTTCAATTACAATAATGAATTTAAACTTTTTTCATCCTGATAACAGTTTTCAGCAACAGTCATATAATTTAATTGAACCAATATCAATTGATAATTTTTTATCAAATATTATTAATAAAAATATTTTTTTGTCATTTCAAACTCCTTCAAAGTATATTATTCCAATAATATTTATTGCATTTATTTTTGGACTTGCTGCATTTTATTCAGAAAAAAAAGGTATTTATTTTGTAGACACAATAGAATCTTTTGATCATATTTTAGATAAAATAATTAAAGGATTTTTAGAATTTTATCCTTTAGGAGTAATATTTATTACAGCATATTTTATTAAATCAGATATTTTTTCTTATGAAAATTTTGTTTTCTTTGTTAAACCTCTGATTGCAATAACTATAATTTCAATTTTTTTAATTATCATATATTTTTTAACTATTTATATATTTTTAAAACAAAAGTCTTTTAAATATTTTATAGGGTATTTAGGCAGTGTTTTATTTGCATTTACAACAAGTAATACTGCTGCTGTTATTGCTCCTTTAACGGAACATTTAAAAAACAATATTGGTGTAAAAAAAGAAGTAGCTGATACATTAACTCCTTTAGGAATGATAATTAATAAATCTGGTACTGTGGTTGTTTCTTCTGTTGTATTGATGTCTTTAATATTGATTTATTCTCCGGATATTCTAACATTTAATCTCCAATTATTATTTATAGTACTATTGTTTATTTTTTCGTTATTTTTAGATGGAAATAATCAAATGGGTTTTTTGGTTTTAACAACAACAATTTTAAACATAAATTTTTTGCATTTAGAACAGGATAGTTATCTTTTATTTTTAGTTTCAATTCCTCTTTTAAATAGAATTGGATTAATGCTTGATACATTAAGTACCAGTATATATGTAACAATAGCTGCGAAAATGACTGATAAATTAGAATCAAAAACTTATATTGATTTTATATAATATGAAATGCTTAAAAAAAAGTATACTATTTTAGATGACAATATTAAAATTGCATATCTTGATAATGAATTAAATGGAAAAAAAGTTATTATTTTTGTTCATGGCTGGAGTGCAGATAAATATAATTTACAAAGTATTTATTTTCATCTAATAAAAGATTTTAGAATTATTGCAATTGATTTACCCGGATTTGGGGAAAGTCCAATTCCTACTGAAATTTTTGATAGTACTGATTATGCTGAGATTATTTTTAAATTTTTAAATAAATTAAATATAAATGATGTCAATTATGTAGGTCATTCTTTTGGTGGAAAAATTGGATTAGTATTTTCTATAAAATATCCTGATTTTATTAAAAAGTTAGTTTTAATAGACAGCAGCGGTATAAAACCAAAAAGACATTTAAATTGGTATATAAAAGTTGGATTTTATAAAGTAATAAAAAATATTGTTATTAATGTTTTAAAAAAAGATTTTTTAATAAAAAAAATGCAAAACAAATTTGGTTCAGAAGACTATAAAAATGCCGGTGAAATGCGTTCAATTTTAGTAAAAGTTGTAAATGAAGATTTTTCTAATTTATTAGAAAATATTAAATGCCCGGTTTTTTTATATTGGGGAGAAAAAGATAAAGCAACACCGTTATGGATGGCCAAAAAAATGAATAAATTAATTAAAGACTCTGCTTTATATACAGTTAAAAATGGAACTCATTTTTCATTTTTAGATGATGATAGAATTATTTCAATTATTAAATCTTTTGCTCAATAAATAATTTTAATTTATCACGAAATAGGAGAAATTGTGCCCACAATAATTTTCTTAATAGTTTTACTTGTTATGACGTTTGCAAAATTATTAATTCAAGGTTTATTTTTAATTCATAGACTTCAGCAGTTAGGGTATTCTAATTTAAAATTAGTGAAATGGCTTGAAGGACAGCAATATAGAGAAATATTATTATGGAATATTTTTGAGTTATTATTGCCTTTATTAATAATTTTAATATTATTACAGAATATTAAACAAATTCCAATATATAAATATATTACTTCAACAATTATGTTTTTAACTTTTGCATGGAAATTGGTTCATCCATTTATTAATCATTGGGTTGGACCGCGTGCATATGTTAAAGTTCCACTTGTTTTTACAACTAGAATCAAAAGATTATTATTTACATTAATGATTGAAATTATTATTGTTTTAATTTTTGTTTTTAGAATTACTGTTATTCCTCTCGAATCATTTACACTTTCAACATGGAGATTTTATCGTTTTAACGGCTTTTTATTATTTATAAGTGTAATTACCCCTGTTATTATTTTATTTGCAAATTTAATAAATGAGCCGCTTGAAGCAATTATTCATATGTGCTATTTTAATAAAGCAAAAGCAAAACTTAAAAAAAGATTAAATGTTATTAAGATTGGAATAACAGGAAGTTATGGTAAAACTTCAACAAAACATTTTTTAGCAGCAGTTCTTAATGAAAAATTCGACACATTATATACTCCTGCTTCATTCAATACTCCCATGGGAATTAGCAAAGTAATAAATCAGAACAAAAATAATGATTATAAGCTTTTTATTGCTGAAATGGGCGCAGATAAAAATGGTGATATTAATAAATTATGTAAATTAGTAAATCCTGATTATGGAATAATAACTGCTATTGATATTCAGCATCTGGAAACATTTGGAAGTCTAAAAAATATTATTAATACAAAATTATCTTTATTTAATAATTTAACAAAGAATGGATTTGGTGTATATAATTATAATTCTGAAATTTTAAGAGAAAGTATAATAAATAGAAAATTTAATATTCCTTTATATTCTTACAGCATGTATGAACAGGATTTTTCTGATGTTGATATTATTGCAAAAAATATTAAACATACAAGAGAAGGATTAATGTTTAATGCTGTTTTTAAAGATAAACAAACAATTAAAGTTAAAGCAGAAGTTTTAGGCAGACATAATACATCTAATTTATTAGCTGTACTTTTAACTGCCAAACTTTTAGGGCTTTCTCAAGATCAAATAGAGAATGGTATAAAAAATATAAAATCAGTAGAACATAGACTGCAAATGATAAATTCTCCAAGCGGTGTATTAATTTTAGATGATGCCTTTAACGCTAATTTAAATGGAGCCCATGAAGCTTTAAAAATTTTAAAAGAAATTGACGGTAATAAAAAAATTATTGTAACTCCAGGATTAATTGGATTAGGAGAAAGAGAAGAAGAAATTAATGAAAAGTTCGGTGAATATGTTTCTGAATATTCGGATATAGTAATATTAATAGGAAAGGAAAGAACAAAAAGTATTTATAATGGAATAATAAAAAATGATTTTAATACTGAAAATATAATTATTGCTAACTCTTTAGAAGATTCAAAAAATGTATTAAAAGAACTTTTAAAAGCCGGTGATGTTGTATTATTTGAAAATGATTTACCGGACACATATAATGAATAAAATAAAAAAAATATTTAAAAAAATTTTAGAAATTGATTATAAGATTTTTGGTAAACTATTTAAATATAATAAAAAAACTTTTATTATATTTATTGCTCATTTAGGTAATATTATAGTTATTTTATTTGTTGTTTTATTATTTTATTTTTTACCATTTGCTAATGGTAAGAAAGCATCAATAATTTCATTTGTTTCTTTATTTATAAATACGCTTATTGTTTTTATTATAAAATTTACAGTTCGTAGAAAAAGAGTATCTGAAAATAATCCTTTATTAATTAATATTGAAACATATTCATTTCCTTCCGGACATATTAATAGAATTTCCAGTTTGATCTTTCCATTTTATTATTTTCCAATTTTTTCAATATTTTTTTTAATAATTGCAATTTCCGGCAGTATTGCAAGAATGGCTAGAGGATATCATTACCTAAGTGATTGTATAGTCGGATTTTTAATTGGAATTATTGTAGGTTTTCTTGTAACAAAATTTTCTTTTTTATATGTTAATCATTTTATAAAAATAATTGATTTAATAATAGTAAAATAGATGTACTATTATTATTCTCATTAAATTAAAAAACAAACAGGCGAGTCGCCTGTTTTACCGATAATTTATAATATTTTAAAATGGATTATTATTATAGATTTGTTATATTATTGTGTGATTATTTTATTATTATAATCTTTATCTTTTTTATATAATAATTTTAAATCCTGTTTTATGTTTTTATTATCTTTAGAATTTATAGAATCATCAAAAACAAGTTTAAATACATCCGGTGCTCTTTTAACTGTAATAAATTTGAGCTTTTCTTTTATAGTTTTAGGAAGTTCATTAATATCTTTTTCATTTTCATAAGGAATAATTATTTTTTCTTTTTTATGTCTGGCTGCAGCAAGTGATTTTTCTTTTAATCCTCCAATTGGGAGTATCTTACCTGTTAAAGTAATTTCACCGGTCATTGCATATTTTGAATGAATTGGAGTTTTTGTTAATGCAGATAATAATCCGCATGTAATAGCTATTCCGGCTGATGGTCCGTCTTTTGGGATTGCTCCTTCAGGAAAATGAATATGAATATCATATTTTTTATAAAAATCTTTATACTTTATTTCATATAAATGAGAGTTTGCTTTTATATATGAATAAGCTGTTTGCGCTGATTCTTTCATTACTTCTCCCAGCTTACCGGTTAAGATAATATTACCTGATCCGGGGTATAAAACAATTTCTATTGGTAAAACCGCTCCTCCGATTTCTGACCATGCTAAACCATGAGCAACACCAATATCTAATATTTCATCAATGGAAGGTTTAATGTATTTAGGATTACCTAAAAATTTTGATAAATTTTTTCTGCTAACAAAAACATTTTTATTTTGTTTGTCATTTAAGACAATTTTTTTTGCAAGTTTCCTGCAAATAGAAGCTATTTGTCTTTGTAAAGATCTTACTCCGGCTTCCATTGTGTATGATCTGATTATTTCCAGGATTGTATAATTTTTAATTTTTATTTCTATTTCGGATAAGCCATTTTCCACTATTTCTTTTGGGATTAAAAATTTTTTTGCAATATTTAATTTTTCTAGTTCAGTATAACCTGAAATGTATATAATTTCCATTCTATCTAATAAAGGGTAGGGAATACCCTGTTTAGAATTAGCAGTAGTTATAAACATAACTTCAGATAAATCATAAGGAATTTCTAAATAATGATCAACAAATTGATTGTTTTGTTCCGGATCTAATACTTCCAGTAAAGCAGATCCGGGATCGCCGCGAAAATCTGAACTCATTTTGTCAATTTCATCCAATAGAAATACAGGATTTCTTGTTTTTACTTTTTTCATTGATTGAATTATTTTACCCGGTAAAGCGCCAAGATATGTTCTTCTGTGTCCTCTTATTTCTGCTTCATCACGAACACCGCCTAATGAAATTCTTACAAATTCTCTTCCAATTGTATGCGCAACTGATTTTCCCAGAGATGTTTTTCCTGTTCCCGGAGGTCCAACAAAACACAATATTGGTCCTTTTGTTTTTGGATTTAATTGTCTTACTGCAAGAAACTCGAGTATTCTATTTTTAACTTTATTCAAGGAATAATGATCTTCATCAAGTATTTTTTTTGCATTTTTTAAATCTGTAGAATCATTTGTTTTTATAGACCATGGGAGGTCCATTATGCAGTCAATATAGGATCTAATAACACCTGACTCCGGAGATAAAGGCTGCATTTTATTTAGTCTTTTAAGCTCTTTCATAACTCTTGCTTTAGCATACTCGGGCATATCGATTTTGTCTATTTTCTTTTTAAAAGATTCGGGATTATATGTATCATTATCATCTTCATTAAACTGGCCTAGTTCTTTTTGAATTTCCTTCATCTGTTCAGTTAAATAATATTCTCTTTGGTTTTTATCTATCCTTTTTTTTATTTCAGAATTTATTTTTTTTTCTAATTTGATTATTTCTAAATTTGATGTAATCATTTCACTGAGAAGTTTAATTCGTTTTTCTATATTTTGTTCTTTTAATATTTCAACTTGTTTTTTTATATTTGATTTCAGGTGAGGGATAATAAAATTTATAAGTGAATCTTCGTTTTCTGCTTTACATATTGTATTAATAATTTCACTGGATAAATTAGTTAAATTAATAAATTTTTTAAACTCTTTAATAGTGTAATTTATTAAAACTTCTGTTTTTTGAGAATTTTCTAATTTTTGTATTAGTATTTTTTTTATCAGTACTTTTTTTACATTTTCTTCTTCAAAATAATTTATAATTTTAGCTCTATAAAGTCCCTGTATCAAAATTTTTAAAATATTTTTATCTGTTCCGGAAGTTATATCTTTAATAATTGCAATAACACCAACATCATAAACATCATTTTTTACCGGATTATCTATTTTTGAATCTTTTTGAGTTGCAATAAAAATCATTTTATCATATGAAGATAATGATAAATTTATTGCTTCAATTGATTCTTCTCTGCCAACATAAAAAGATTTTAACATTCCCGGAAAAATTACAATATCACGTAATGGTAGAAGTGGATATTCGATCTCTTTTTTATTTGCTTCAATATTATTTTTTTTGAAAATTTTCATGCGCTTTTTTCTTTTCCTTTGTAAATAATTTTAACAGGAAGGTCTTTTTCTATGATTTCTTTATCAATTATAATTTTTTTAATATTATCACTGGAAGGTATATCATACATAATATCAAGCATAAGTTTTTCTATAATAGTTCTCAATCCTCTGGCACCGGTTTTTTGTTTAACTGCTTTATTTGCAATTGCTTCAATTGCATCTTTTTTAAAATCTAATACTATCCCACCTTCTAACTCTAATGCCCATTGAAATTGTTTTATAATAGAATTTTTAGGCTCTTTAATGATTCTGACAAGATCTTTTTCATTTAAAGAGTTTAAAACAGAAATAATAGGCATACGGCCGACAAATTCGGGGATCATTCCATATTTAATTAAATCATCAGGGTGTAAATTTGAAAATAATTCTTCATAATTTTTTTCATGATTATTTGTTACTTTTACACCAAATCCCATTGATTTTGTATTAATTCTACTTTCAACTATTTTATCAAGTCCTATAAATGCCCCGGCACATATAAATAAAATATTTGTGGTATCAATTTTAATTAATTCTTGATTTGGATGTTTTCTGCCTCCTTGAGGAGGAACATGAGCAATTGTACCTTCTATCATTTTAAGTAAAGCCTGCTGAACACCTTCACCTGATACATCTCTTGTTATTGAAATATTTTCTGATTTTTTTGCAATTTTATCTATTTCATCAATATATACAATTCCTTTTTCTGCCATTGCAATATTATTATTTGCTGAATGAATTACTTTTAATAGAATATTTTCTACATCTTCTCCTACATATCCAGCTTCTGTAATTGTTGTAGCATCAGCAATAGCAAAAGGAACATTTAGTTTTTTAGCTAAAGTCCTTGCTAATAAAGTTTTACCAGATCCAGTAGGCCCAAGAAGAAGAATATTTGATTTATCAACTTCAATATCTTTATATTTAGAATTTTCATTTATTTTATTGCCGAATAGTATTCTTTTATAATGGTTATAAACAGCAACAGAGAGAACTTTTTTAGCTTTTTCCTGACCAATTACATATAAATCTAAAAAATCTTTAATTTCCTGAGGTTTTGGGAGTTCAATTTTTGATAAATCATTATTGTTTTCATTTTTTTCAGTTTTAATTATTGCTTCATGTGCTTTTAATACACAATCAACACATATATTTGATTTATAACCTCTGATAAATTTTAATTCTAATTCTTCGGCATTTCTACCGCAAAAAGAACAAGTATTTATTGAATGCATTTTTTATAATCCTTAAAGTTATTCTATTTATTTCCTAATTCGCTTCTTGTTAATATCTTATCAATTAGTCCGTATTCTACTGCATCTTTTGGAGATAAGAAAAAGTCTCTTTCAACATCTTTTTCAATTTGAGCAGGTGTTCTATTTGTATTCTCGACAAGAATATCTCTGATCTGTTGTTTTAATCTTAATATTTCTTTTGCTTGAATTTGAATATCTGTAGCCTGACCACCTGCACCTCCCCATGGCTGATGTATCATTATTCTGGAATGAGGCAATGCAAAACGTTTGCCTTTTGTCCCGCTGCATAAAATAAGAGCAGAAGCACTTATTGCCTGACCAATACAGATTGTATTAACATCAGGTTTTATATATTTCATTGTATCATATATTGCTAAACCGGCAGTTACTGATCCTCCGGGAGAATTGATATATAAATAAATATCCTTATCCGGATCCTGACTTTCCATAAAAAGTAAGGTAGCAAGAACTATATCTGCCTGTAAGTCGTCAATAACACCGCCTATAAAGATTATATGATCTTTAATTAATCTTGAAAATATATCCCAAACTTCTTCACCTTTACTTGTTTTTTCAACAATTTTTGGTAAGAAGCCATGAGTTAATTTTGGATTTATATTTGATAATATCATTTTTTTTCCTTTTATTTTTATTTTTATCAACAGTCGAAACGCCTGTCGTACTGTTAGGTAGTGACGCCCTGTAGTACCATAAGGTCAAGACTTTTGTCGTATTTTTAAAGTCAAAACGCCTGTTATACCTTTTATTGATTTTATATAATTATTTTATTAATTACAAATAAAAAGTATTATTATTTACTTTAAATTACATTATGCCTGCAGTTTTTACGTTGTTGCGAGCTTTAGCGAAGCAATATTTAAAATTTATTAATACATTTATAAAATTTATAGATTGCTTCGTCGTTAATACTCCTCGCAAAGACGAGAATTTTATTTATTTTTTAATGCGAAACAAATTATTCTTGTTGGTTAAAAAGATCAGTAAAATTTATTTTTTTGCCTTTTTTAATTTTTGCATTTTCATAAATATGATCTAACACTTTTTTTGACTCGATTTGATTTTTAATAAGTTCAAATTGTTGTGCTTGTTTATATTTACTAATAAATTCTTCTGTGGTTATTTTATATTGTTTTGCAATTGGTTCAACAAATTTTTGAATATCTTCGTCTGTTGCTGTAATTTGTTCATCAGTAGATATTTTTTGAATAATTAATCCAATTTTAATTTCTTTTAATGAATCATCTTTAACCTTTTCTTTATACGTTTCTTTAGTTAAATTATCCATTTTTAATAAACTTTCAGCTTTTTTTTCATCTCCGCCGACTCTGTTGACAAATTCTTTATAAAACATTTCTTGCTGCTGATTTATCATAGACTCCGGAATATCACCTTTAAAAGTTTCTGTTAATTTATCAAGTATTTTATTAATTGTTTTTTGTTTTAAAGTATCATCTGAAAATTTAATTAAATTATTTTTTATTTCTTCTCGTAATTCTTTAACTGTCTTACAGTTTTCATTTATTTGATTTGCAAGGTCATCTGTTAATTTTGGTTTAACTTCCTGTTTAATTTCATTGATTTTAAGTTTAATTTGAAATTTTTCACCGGCAAGATTTTTAGAATCTTTTTCTGTAAATGATTTTTCGAATTCTTTTTCTTCACCTTTTTTCATTCCGACAATATCCTGGCTTAATTTATATGTATCAATATCTTTGTCCATATAAATATATTGATTTTCTTTTTTTTCTATTTCTTTTTGGCCGTCAAATACAGTATAATTTATTATTACAATATCTTTATCTTCAATCTTTCCGTCTTTTGGTTCAATAGTTGTAAATTCTTTTGTTAATCTTTCAAGTTCGCTTTCAATATCACTATCTGATATTTTTACTTCATCTTTATTAACTTCAACTGTTTTAAAATTTGAAACTGTGTATGAAGGAAAAGTATCATATACAATTTCGAAAGAATAATCTTTTGCTAATTCGGGAAGTTTAAAATTTTCTAATTTTGGCATTGAGTATGCAATAGGTTGTTTTTCTGCTTTTTCCAATACTTCTGTTAATGCTTTATCAATAACTTTATTAGCTGTTTCAGCTAAAAATCCTTCTTTATATTTTGTTTCTAAAATTGATATTGGAACCATCCCTTTTCTGAAGCCTTTTATTTCAGCTTTTTTTTGAGCATCTTTTATCAGAACATCATATTCTTTTTTTATTTCATCCTTCTTGACTTTTATTTTTAAAAGCACCTGAGAATTTTCTTTGTCAATTGATTCGAATGTTACGTCCATATTACCTCTTTTTTTTAATAAAATGTGTTATATTTAATATAAATAAATATGATAAGATATTGAAAATATATTTTAGATTGTTAAAAATTGTTTTACCTTTTATATAAGATGTTTTTTAACAATTTTTTCAATTAATGTCAAATTATTATTATGTATAATTATAACTTGAATATAATTTAAATTAAAATTTAAAATATTGAGTACACAGCGTACACAGATTATTTTTATTTTTTCTCTTTATAAAAACTTAAAGTCCAATGATAAAGAAAGAGAAAATAAAAATTCGTACAAATTAAAAGAAAACATAAATCTTTACTTAATCAGAAAAAATTATTAATATTACCTAAATTATGAAACATATAATTATCTTTTATTTAATTTTTTCATTCTCAATTGGTTTTGTTTCGTTGTTTTTATTAATAATTGTATCAATAATTACAAAAAGTAAAGATTTTGTTTTTTATCTTTTATTTATGTTCTCATTAACTTTTTTATTCAGCTTGAAATTAGTAGGCCATTATATAAAAATAAATGTTGATTATATTCAAAATCAATTTGATGACATCTTCCATTACTTATTAATATTATCAGAATTTTTATTAATGCTTATTATCCCATACATGGTTAACTATATAATAAAATTCAAAAAAACCTATATTTTTTCTATAATAACTTTATCTTTTTTTATTTTTTATAATTTTACATTAATTTATAAATTACCAATATTATCAATAATAAATAATATTATTATTGATACATTAATGATTTTATATGTTTTTTATATAATCATAATATTAATGATATTCACTAAAAAAATTAAGTCTGATATGCATAAAAATATTATTTCCAGCATGAAAATATTTTTACTTATCAGTTTTCCCGGTATAATTATTGACTCAATAGATTATACAAGTGATATGCTTCCGATTCCAATTTATCCAGTATGGTATTGCGGATTTAGCATAATAATTACCTATCAGCTAATTTCATATTATATTAAAATCCATCAATTCCCTGTAAAATTATCAGATGAAATTATTAGTTCATATAATGTTTCAAATAGAGAAAAAGATATAATTGAACTCTTAACAAAAGGATATAGCAATAATAAACTCTGTGAAACTCTCTTTATTTCCCTTAACACCACAAAATCACATCTTAAGAATATTTATGGTAAATTTAACGTCAACAGTCGTTTCGAATTACTCTCTAAATTAAATAATCACACCAAAGTGTGACTAAATTTTATAAAAATCACACCAAAGTGCGATTGATTTTTTCTTTTAAAACATCTAATATTTTATAAACAGTTTTAGGAGAATAAAAATGATAGATCTAAAAAACATAAAAGATAAAATTAAAATTGAGCATTATTTCTTACTTGGATTTTTAGTATTAAAACTAGTAATAAGTCTCTTTCCAATTGAGTATGGAATTTTTAGAGATGAGTTCTACTACATAGCAATGAGTGAAAACCTGGATTTTGGTTTTCTTGATGTGCCGCCTCTGGCTCCAATTTTATTATCTTTTGTTCGGTTATTCTTTGGAGTATCATACTTTTCACTGCATATACTGCCTGCAATCGGGGGTTGTGCTATAATTTTCATTTCTTTTTTAATAGTAAAAGAATTAAACGGGAATCTCTTTGCAGTCATTCTAACATTAACAGCAGTTACTCTATCCCCGCAGCTTTCTGCTATAACATCCTTTTATTCTTATGATTATTTAGACATGCTCTTCTGGGTATTAGCGCTTTATTTCATTCTTAAATTAATTAAAACAGAAAACATAAACTACTGGATATTATTTGGAATAGCAGCAGGATTTGGATTACTCTCAAAGATCACAATCCTATTTTTAGGATTTTCTCTTCTATTATCACTTTTAATTATTAAAGAAAGAAAACTGATATTTAAAAGGAAGTTTTTACTTGGTGGATCTATAGCATTAGTGATTTTTTCACCTTATATTATCTGGCAGTTAACTCATGGCATTCCTGCAATAGAGTACTATACTAATTATGCTTCAGGGAAGGCTGCAGGTACTGATCCTTTTAGTTACCTTTTAAACCATATCATTACAATGAATCCAGTAGCAGCTGTTATCTGGATCCTAGGTATCTATTATTTTTTATTCAGTAAGAATGGCAGGAAGTATAAGATTTTTGGATTATTATTCTTCATTCTATCAACAATCTGCATTCTTATAAAGTCAAAATACTACTTAACAAGCCCGGTATTCTTCATCCTATTTGCCGGTGGATCAGTGTTTATTGGAGAATTATTTGAAAGGACTAACAATAGGTTCTTACACTTTTTAAAATACTATTATCTT
>CAZYID010000001.1:33566-65529 GCA_964646595.1 uncultured Spirochaetales bacterium
ATTATTTGAAAGGACTAACAATAGGTTCTTACACTTTTTAAAATACTATTATCTTGCAAATGTATTGATTGCAGGATTATTTATTCTTCCAATTGTAAGACCTATTTTGCCTGTTGAAACATTAATAAAATATCTGGATATAGTTAAGATTGATAAACAGGTTAAATTTGAACATAATGAAATTAAAGAGCTTCCTCAAATTATTGCAGACAGATTTGGATGGCCTGAAATGGTAGCTAAAATAAATAATGTATACCTCTCTCTATCACCAGAAGAAAGATCAGAATGTGTAATTATTACAAGCAATTATGGAGAGGCCGGAGCAATTGAGCATTTTGGTAAACAATATAATCTACCTAAACCTGTAAGCGGACATCTTCAGTATTACATGTGGGGAACTAGAGGACATAGTGGAGAAATTGCAATATTTCTTGATGATACTACTGAAGAACAATTATCATTTTTCTTTGAAGATGTAAAAAAGATTGATCAAACAGAAAATAAATATGCGATGTCATATGAAAATAACAAACCAATTTTTATATGTAAAAAATTAAAGATAACACTAAAGGAAGGACTTGAATACTTAAAGGCCTTTGATTAATAAGGACGATTTATTAAAACCTTAAGTCCTCTGCGATTAATATCTAAATTTAATTTTTTCTTACACTGTACTGCATTTTTTCTTTAGCTTCATTCATTCTTTCATGCATTCTGTTTGCCTGAAGGCAGAATACTTCAAGCTGAGCTAAAGTAACCTGTGTAAATGGATTTCCATCTGACTCAATTGGTAAAAATGGCAGATTTTTAACTCCCATATTTTTAAGTTCAGTATATAATGGTTTTTCGCCGTCAATAGCTATTTTATGTTTTAGGTTCATATTTGTTTTAAGAAGGCTTTCTACCATTCTTGAAGGCAGACATGCAAATGGTCCTATTGATATTGCACCGCATGAAGGATTTAAAACATACTTTAATGCAGTTCCGGTTGTAATTGGAACTTCACCCCGTAAATGAGGATCAACAATAAGTCTTGAAGACTTGATTACATTTTTTATATCAATATAAAATGGTTTATAAAATCCGCAGTTAGCAAAAATGTCTTTAATTTGATGATCAATCTTACTTTGAAAATATGATTTAAAATGGAAATATATTTTTTTAAATGGATTTACATTGATCTCTGTCAAATCATTTATCAGACAATAATCAATATAAAATAAAACTTCCATAAAAGGAATAATATGTGCAATAAAACCTTTTTCTGCAAGTACACCTTCTATATTTCTTCTTGCAAAATGATCATTTCTTACATATATCTCACCTGTAATAGTAATGAATTTTGCATCTTCAATATTAGTTTTTCGCGGTATTTCAGAAAATCTTTTTGCAGTCATTTTAAGTCTTTTAATCATAGACATTTTTTCTCTACCGCCAAAATTATTAACTATTTTGTCAAACTCTTCTTCAAAAATTTTTAAAGCATAATCTGGATCTTCAGCTAAAACGCGTATTGCGTTTTTAATAGTTTCTAAAACATCACCAAGTACAAAAGATTTAAACAATGTTAATAATAAACCTGTACCTACGCCTGCGTATCCTTCTCTGTCATCAAGACGGATAACTGCAAAGTTTTCTACTTTATTTCTGGTAATAAAACTGTTAAAACCATTATAATACTGTTCAAGTCTGCATGGAGAAGTATCAGTAGCATGAAGTAATACTACAGGTTCGTTTCCTTCCCTGTAATCTCTCATGTATGTCATCATATTGCCCATCATAATTGCCAATGGCAGACATTCTTTACTTGAAGATTGTGATCTTCCTAATTTAATACTTTCTAAAGTTGTAGGCGGTACAAGACGTCCTTTAATACCGATTTTATTTAAATACTCATTTGCCGGAGCCATTACATATCTTGAAAGGGAAGGAAACATAAAAGTGTATTTATCAGAACCGGCTGATATTACTGTTTTACCGTCAGAAAGATGTATTTTAGATTTAAGTAGTTTTTTATTACTTTCTATCCATGCAGGCTTAAAATTATCTTCTTTTTTATCTTCTTTTGGTTTTGGATTTTTTTGAAGCTCTCTGTAGAATTTCACTACATCCAAAAATGCTTCTATACGTGTATTTATACCTGCATCAGCACTGTGTGAATCAAGTTCAAGTGTTAAAGTAGGTTTACCTTCCATTACTTCTCTAAATATTTCAACTAAAAATGAATCAGGACCGCAGCTGAAATTAGTAATAAAAGTAGAAAATAGGTTAGGGTGTTTTTTTACTAACTGTGCTGCTTTTAAAATAGTTTCACCCATTCCCCAGTGCATAAAAATCGGTTCAAAAGATTCATCTTCAAAATCAAGAACATCATACGGGATTATTTCAATACCGCGTGAAGTAAATTTACGCGGAATACCAAGATTAGCTTTTTCTGTAAAAGCATTGTATGGTCTACCGAATAAAACAACACCGAATTTATCAGGATTTTTTTCAAGATTTTTTAAAGCTTTTCTTCCCATATCTTTTATTTCTTTAAAAAATTCTCTCTGAAGTTTTAAAGCTTCATCAAATGCTTTAACTGCTTTATTTTTATTTGCACCAAGAGACTCAACAGCAAGTTTTACAAAATTATTTTTTTCTGTTTCTATACCTCGTGAAAAATCTATTAAAGGAACTAAAAACTCAGTATTATTTATTCTATTTTTAAATGCTGTTTTTAAAGCATAAGGTTCACCCTGGTTAAAAACACAACTTTTTCTATCACCGCGCGGTTCATTGCAGTTTGTACAGGCACCTTCTGTTTCCAGCTGAACAAGATGAGGCATAAAAATATAATCAGGTTTTTGATTTAATAAATCCTGAAAAAATCCATGTGATAAAAGCATTGGATAACAAAAAGATGACAGAGCAGTATCTTCACCGTCTTTTAATGAGTTTTCTGAAATTATAACATTAAATCCAAGTTTACTGAAAAAATTATAATATAAAGGCAGATAAGTGTTTGTATAAAAACTTCTGTTTATACCGATTTTTTTTGCATTTAAATTATTATAATCAGGTTTATATTTATTAAAAATTAGTTTTTCTCTATGTGCTACAAGGTCTAATTTATCTTCATCAAAATTTAATTTATGAATAATATTGTAATATTTATTACATGCGCCGCCAAATGAATAAGTTTTGCCTTCAATAATTATTCTTAATACTTCACAGCCGATATCACATTTTTCCTTGCCTCCGGCACATTTAAAAGGAGTGCCGTATTTTACTTCACGATTAATTAATTCGTCAAGGCTGAATTCTTTTGGAATTTCGAGATTATTTTCAAGCCGTTTTTTTAATTCTAAAGCTACACCAAATGCTCCCATTAAACCGGGATCAGGAGGAACTATAATTTCTTTGCCTGTTAAAGAAGCCATTGCTACCGGAACAGCTTTGTTATAACATACACCGCCCTGCATAAATACTTTTTTTCCGACTTTTCGATTACCCTTTACTCTGTTGTTGTAATTCATACATATTGAATAAACAAGTCCTGAAACCATGTCATCTCTTTCAATACCTTCCTGACTTGCAACTTTTATATCCGAACCAATAAATGCAGCACATTGATCATTAAAGTTTGGAGGTGTCTGTGCTTTTAAAGCCATGTCTCCAATATCCTCCATTTTAATACCTAATGTTTCGAGAGCTGACTCTTCAAGAAAACTCCCTGTACCTGCTGAACAAGCTTCATTCATTGCATAATCTGCAGGTACACCGTCAACTATATAAGTGTATTTTGCATCCTGACCGCCTATTTCGAAAATAGTATCAACTTCAGGATCAAAAAAAACACTTGCTGCAGCATGAGCAATTATTTCGTTAATTATAGAATCCGTAAATGCATGAAGACCGACAATCTGTCTGCCGGATCCTGTTACACCAAGACCAATGATTTTGATATTTTTACCTTCAGCCTGTTTTTTTAATTCTCGATAGCAGTTTCTGGCTGCTTCAACCGGATTTCCGTTTGTCCTTAAGTAAATATCAGCGCAAATTTCACTGTTTTGTTTATTTAATAAAATTGCTTTTGTTGTTGTTGAACCTACGTCAATACCAAGTATATAAGTGCCGTTTTCTTTGATATTACCATGGTTCATTGACTTGAAAGTTACTTTATCTTTAAAAAGGGAAAGTTTTTGTAAAAACTCAAATGAACTTTTTCCTTCTTTATATATATGCGACATATCTTCAAAATTAACAGTATCATGTTTTAATCCGTATAATGCTGCTCCAAGAGCTTCGAAATAACATGATTGTTCAGGGATTAATAATTTGTCAACCTGATCTTTTAGATGATCAATAACAATTTTATTTTTTGTAACACCGCCTGTTAATATAATATTTTTTGTTTTTAAAGTGCTTAACAACTCGATAATTTTACCGGACATCATTTTGCATAAACCTGCAACTACTGCGCCTTTTTCTTCACCGCGGTTTAAAGCATGAGTACAGTCAGATTTACAGAATACCGAGCATCTTCCGGAAATTTTATGAGCATGTTTGCCATCAGCAGCTTTAATTGCCTGTTCCGGATTTAAATCCATTCTTCTTATCTGCTGTAAAAAGAATTCTCCTGTACCAGATGCGCATTTATTACCAATACGCACATTTGATATACAATGTTCATCATCGAGTTCATAAACTATTGTAGTTTCACCGCCAGCTGAAACTAAAACATTGTACTCTTTATTATCAAGATTTAAAAATTGTAAAGAATATTCTATTGCTTCAGGTTCTGTTATAGTTGTTAAAGCAACGTTTTCCCTGAATTTTCTTCCTGTAATTGTAATTCTATCAAATGTTTCAGGTTTGATATTTGATAATATATCTAAAAAGCATTTTTTTGCATCACCTTCATGAGCTTTGGATGTGATATTTTTTATAGAAATATTATCTGTTTTATTTTCAATTTCTACAAATGTTATTGTTGAAGCGCCTAAACAAATCCCTAATGATTTCATTGATACCCCGGATAAAAAAATATGATTGTTTTATCGAATGTTAAAAATTCGAAATTCGTATTATTTAATAGATTTGCATAATACCTAAAATCAGTGAATATTACGATAAAAAAAAAATTTTTTCAACGGATATTTACTTTTTATTTACTTAACTATAAATAAAAAAAATAAAAAAAAACGAATGATTTTGATTTTTTTAAAGACTTAATATATGAGTAAAACTTTTTAAACAATGCAGGGAATAGCCATTCCTTGTTGGAAACAGGGGCAGAGGCGCTTAGCTGAAGCTCCTTGTTTCCACTTTATAAAATAAATATTTTATAATCGTAAGTATAAAAAAAATACAATTATATTCAAAAATCCCCTTGCAAATTAATTATTACCTTAATAGTAATTTCGATCGAATAATTTGTTAAATTAAATCGTAGATAATCTATAATAAAATTAAGAATCAGAACAAAATGCGCATACTTCGTCCATAAATTAACGAAATAAGAAAAAATTATAAAATTAAGAAGTCTTCATTCGAAGTTCATAGTACGTACCATTTAAGTGAAAGGTGCTTATAATTTTAAAAAATAGTCTTTAAAAAGGAAAAATTATACTTTGATACTTTACAATAAGCTGTGTAAAAATCTCCAATTTTTTAAAATAATTTTTTCTAGAAATTAACAATTTTAAATTAAAAATAGTCTTAAGGCAGGTTAGGGGTTTTGATTATCCATATATCCGAAGGAGTATCCTCATCCTGTCCATAATGAGATTCGAAAGCTATCCATAATCCATCATGCGAACAGGAAGGTGCGCCGTCTTCATTTGTTGAAGTAATTGTAATCCTAATTGGATTTCCACCGGCTACCGGAAAAGCAAAGATATTTGGCATTGTTATATTATAATCATCTTCATAATCACTTGATGAAAGTATATAATTATTATTAAAATACCAGGAATTATCACAATTTGCCGAATTTTCGGGTTGTTTCAATATGGTTATAGTGCCTAATGTTGGAGGATTTCCTAAAGTAATTGGAGCTGTATAAATCTGCCAGTTTTCCTGTCCGGCATTAGCTCTTTGAAAAAGTATTGAAGTTCCATCAAAAGACCAGCTTGGTAAACGGTCATCTTTAAGCGAATTATTAGTTAAAATAGTAACAGGGTTGTTTGCTTTATCAAATTCTGCAATAGCTATCTGATGGGAAGCACTATCAGAGATTACATATTCAAATATTACTTTATCATTATTCAACGGATTAAAAACAGGTTCAATATAGTATCCATCTGCTTCTGCGTGAGTGGTATGCTCTCTATTTGTTATTCCATCTTCATCTGCTCTGTATATTTCATTTGCATTACCCGGCAGATCTGATGACCATGTTATTTTTCCATTTATCCAAACCGGTCCTGGTACACTAATGTGTTCTACACCGGTAGAAGCTGAAATTATTATTTCTTCTATTCCAGTATTTATATTAATTTTTACAAGTTGAGAAGGCGGTTCATTATAACCATTTAAAAAACGGGTAAACAGAATGTATTGTCCATCAGGAGAAAAAGCAGGATTTTGACTGCTTACAACCCCATCAGTAAAAGTAAGTTGTACTGCATTATCATTTCTTATTACTTCATAACTTGAATCATCTGATCCCCCGCTTCCTGAAGAGCTGCCGCTTCCAGAACCTGCAGACGGACAATTTAATAATAATATAAATAAAAATAATAATTGTAAAATTAATAATAAATACTTTTTCACTATTTTACCTTTTTTTATTTTTTTAAATATATAAAAAATTATAGCACAAAATTTTTATTTTTCTAATTTTATTTTAAATTAAGATTTAATTAAAAAGGGGGTAGATTATATAATTTTATTTTCATACCAAAATGCACATTAAAAAAAAGCAAATTGTATTATATTATCTATATTAAAATTCAAATAAATAAAAATTTAAAAAAATAATTTTTTATTTTTAAAATTCATAACTTGAAGATTTTTGAATATATTGATATAATTTATTCATTAAAAAATGGAGGTATATAAATGAAAAAAAATGTATTATTAATTATCTTGTTATTTTTATTAACAACTACATTTATTTTTACTCAAGAAGTTGTGTATGATATGGGTTCAGCTCAATCAAAAAAAGGTGCAGTAAAAATTGATTATATTAAAAAAAATACAGGTAAAGGTGATTATATTAAACTTTCTTTAAAAAAAGATAAACTTTATGCAAATATTTTTCTGCCTTATGATTTGAAAGAAGTAAGAAGACTTATTGATAAATTTGCAGAATGGCATCAAACAGCAATTGATACTAAATGGGATTTAAATAAAAATATCGGTGCATTAAGTACAGTTAGAATAGATTTTGTTACTGTTGACAGTCAATACGAAATAGTATTTTTAGAAAAAAGAACAGGATTAAAGATTACATCATTTGATCTTGGACAGATTCAAGCTTTTAAAGAAATGATTACTGATGAAAAAATAGATTATTTAATTAATGAAGAAAGAAGAAGAAAAGAAAAAGAAAACGAATTATTTAAATAGATCATAAAATTAAGTGAATATAATCTATAAAAAATTTTTACTACTTCTCATAATAATAATTACTCTATGCAATAGTTGTTTATTTAGAGAAGTAACATATGATGCTGCATTAACAATGCTTCCAGAAACAACCAGAGAAATGAAAACCTCTGGTTTTTGGATAAGCATGCATAATAATCCTGATAAAGTTTTATTAACAGAAAATCAAATAACTCAATTAAACTCAATCATTGAAAAAGATATTGATTCAGCAAAAAATATTTTATTATTAGAAGATTTAATTGATGGAAATAATTTAAAAAAACAAATTGAAAGTTATTATGTTTATATTTCAAAATCCAAGTTATTTTTTGATAATGGTAAAAAACCGGATAAAGATTTTTATGAAAAAATTATAGAAAATATTGATTTAGAGAATATTCCGGAAAAAATTGATGTTCAATACGGCTTAATTAAAAAATATGCTAATCAAAGAGTTTTACCTTCTGACAAACTTTTAAATGATATCCCTGGAGAATTATTTTTTGACGCTCTTCAGATGAGTGCGCTTGATATTGCAACTCCAATTGTTGTTTTACATAAAACAAAAGATAATGAATGGTGTTTTGTTAAATCACCCAGAACTGATGGTTGGATAAAAACAGACAATATTACTTTATGCACTAAAAAACAGCTTAATAATTATTTAAATAAAAAGTTGTTTGTTGTTGTAACAAATCCAAAATGTGAAATCTATTTAGATGAAAAACTTACAGACTATTATGATTATGCAAGAATGGGAGTATATTTTCCTTTAATAGAAAAAAGTAATAATCAGGTAGTCGAAATAATTATTCCATATTTTGATAGTAATTTTAACTTTTTTGAAAAAAAAGCATATATCAATAAAGATGATATAAATTATGGCTTTTTAAAGTACACTCCTAGAAACATTATAAACCAAGCTTTTAAATTAATTAATACTCCTTATGGATGGGGCGGAATGTTCGGTGAACAGGATTGTTCCAAATTTCTTTATGAAATATTATCCTGTGTTGGTATTTATCTGCCAAGAAATTCTTCAGTGCAGTCAACAATTGGAGAAATAATAGTTGATCTAAAAAAAACTGATGATTATAATGCTGAAGAAAAATTAAAAATAATAAAAGAGCAATGTATTCCCGGTATTTCTTTTTTAAGGCTACCGGGACATATAATGTTATATCTTGGTTGGTTTAATGAAAAACCATATGTTATTCATTCAACATGGGGATATCGTGAAAAACTTCCTGCTAAAGAACGCGTAAGACTTATTAATAGAGTAACTGTATCTGATTTATCATTAGGGCAGGGCACTAAAAAAGGCTCTTTATTACAAAGAATAAACAGAATAAATAATGTTTTATTAAAAGAGTAGAATAACAAAAAAATATAATTATTATATCTAAAATGAGGACAGAGCTGTGTCCGAAATTAAATTAATATAATTCAAAAGCTAGTTTTATATAATTGGATCTAATTTTACATTATAGTTCCGGTTTGCTTCCAATAATTTCACGTGGTTTAGCTCCATTTTGAGGACCTACAATTCCCATTCTTTCCATCTCTTCAATCATACGTGCTGCTCTGTTGTAACCAATTGATAATCTTCTCTGCAGATAAGAAGCTGATGCTTTAAGGGTTTCAAAAACAATATTTATTGCTTCCTGGAATAATGGATCAATATTATTATCAGAGTAATAACCATCGTCGTCTTCTTCATTAAGTTCTTTCAGATCTTCCAAAATTTGTCTGACATTTATATAATTTGGAGGTGAAATGTTTTTCCAGTGATCAGCAATTTGATCAACTTCATTTTTTGATAAAAATGCTCCCTGAAGTCTGGTAGGGAAGGGTTGAGTTGGACTTATATAAAGCATATCTCCCTGACCTAATAATTTATCTGCACCTTTTTGATCTAAAATAATTCTACTGTCCTGTATTGAAATTACCTGAAATGCAATCCTTGCAGGAATATTTGCTTTTATTAAACCTGTAATAACATCAATTGAAGGTCTTTGTGTTGCTAGTACTAGATGAATTCCAACAGCTCTTGCTTTTGCTGCAATACGGGCAAAAAGAATTTCCGCTTCTTTTCCGGATGTACTCATTAAGTCAGCAAATTCATCAACTATTGCTACAATAAATGGAAAGTTCTCTGCTGCTGCTTTTCTTTTTTTTGTTCTAATTGATTTATATTCAACAATATCTCTGGCACCCATTTGGTCCAGTACTGAATAACGTCTTTCCATTTCAAACATAAGAAATTTTAATACAAGTATTGCTTCCTTAGGATCAGTAATTACCGGTACTAATAAATGTGGAATACTATTATAAGGTTTTAGTTCAACAATTTTAGGATCAATTAAGATCAATCTTACATCTTCTGGAGTTTTTGAGAATAATATAGATGAAATTATAGAATTAACACACACTGATTTTCCTGCGCCTGTTGCGCCGGCAATTAAAATATGAGGCATTTTAAATAAATCTATTACAATAATATTTCCATAAATATCTTTACCCAATCCTATTGGTAGATTATGTTCTGATTCATTAAAAACATCGCTGTTAATTATTTCTTTAAATCTAACAAGTATTCTTTTTTGATTAGGGATTTCAATGCCAACAACTTTTTCACCCGGAATTGGCGCTATTATTCTAATTGATTTTGCAGCTAATCGTAATGCAAGATTATTTGATAATCCTTCGATTTTTTGAAGTTTAATACCGCGCGCAGGTATTATTTTATAAAGAGTAACAACAGGTCCATGAATTATTTCACTGACATCAGCTTGTATCCCGAATTCTAATAATGTTTCTTCTAATATTCTTGCTGATTCCCTGTGTTCTGCCTGAAAATGTGAAGAATTATAAGAAGACGCGTTTTCAAGAATATCAGATAAAGGTAATATTACTCCCTCTTCATAATTATTATTTTCATTTTCGTAAAAATTGCTGTTCAATAAATATTCATCATTGCATAAATTTTTTCTATAATTTGTATCATTTGGTTGATTTTGATATTGATGATCAGGGGTATTAAAATTATTAATTTCGTTTTCTAAAAATTCATGTTCATGCAACTTATCTTGAAGATAATTTTTTATTTCATTATCCTCATTATTATTATTATTGATTTTATTTTTTTTCCAGTTATCAGGCCAGTCATCTTTTAAATTATTATAATATTTTTCTTCACTTTCTTTTATAGTATCCATATCTTTTTTATATTTTTCAATAGGTATTTCTATATATTCTTCACTTAATTCATCAGAATTAATTAATTTAAATTTTTTAATTTTTTCATTTTTATTTGGTAATACAGGTATTTCAATCCTGCTGTCAAAGTTTTCAAAAACAATTTTAGATAACCATGGTGATTTTTTATTATTTTTGGGTGGTTTGTTAATTCGTTTATATGTACTTTCTTTATAGTTATTATTATTGTTACTGTATCCGGTAAATTTAATATTTTTTTGGCGGGAAGGGGAAGTATTATTAATACTGCTATTATTAGAAAATGCTTTAACAATATTTAAAACAATATAATTTTTTACCGGAAAAATAAGTAAAAATAAAGATAAAAAAAACCAGATAGAATATAAAAGCATGGAATTAAAAAAGCCCAGGGTTAAAATAATTGCAGACATATTTATTCCGTAGCTTCCGCCGTTTATATTAAAAATGTTATATGATTCAAAAAAAGAAGGCAAAAATAATACGAAAAGTAAATAACCCGTAATAGTAAATATTATTGTATTTATATTGTTAAAAAAAATTAATAATAATCCGGTAAAAATACCAATACTTAAAATTAAAAATGGAAAATTTCCAAAAGTATTAGACATAAACATGTTAAAATAAAATGAAGCACTTTGAAATATTTTTTGATCATTTATATTTGCATCTATTAAAAGTGCTATTCCAAATAAAGAGATGAATATAAAAAAAATAGATATGATTTTACTTGTATTTAAATATTTCATTATTTTCCCCGTAATTTTAATAAAGTAATGAAGCTGAATATCAAGCTTTTATAATTTTCAACTAATTATGTAACCATAAAAAAATTGAAGTTATAATTGGGGCCGCGAGATATATAGAAAAAATCCATAATTTTCCTTTTTTAATTATTTTTAATAAAAATTTTAAAGAAAAATATCCAGAGATAAATGAAACAATTAATGAAATAATTAATAGTTTCATAGTTGAAATATCGGCTATTTCTGATGATTGAATTAGTTTAAATATTTTTAAAGAAAATGCAGCTAAAATCAATGGAATGCTCAAAATAAATGAAAATTTTGAAGCATTTTCCCTGTTTAATTTTGTATGTAAAGATGCTGTAATTGTACTTCCTGATCGTGAAATACCAGGCAATACAGCAATTGATTGAAAAAAACCGATAAAAAGTGCATTTAAAAATGACAGGTTTTTTATAGGTTTAAATTTGATGTTATTATTATTTTTATTAATAAAATTAATTGATAATAAAAACATTGCAGTAATAAAAAAACAAAGAGCTAAAATTAAAAACATCCAATTTTTAGTACTTGAAGGCTCTATATCAAGAGATTTTTCAAGAAAAATACCGGAAATCCCTCCGGGAATTGTAGCAATAATAAATAAAAGCAAAATTTTTATAAAATCATTTCTTGTTAAATTATCACCTAGGTATTTTGAATTTATTGATTTTGAAAATAAACCTAGTATTAATTCTTTAATTTCCTGAAAAAAAACAATTATAACAGCTATTAAAGTTCCCATATGAATAATTACATCAAATGTTGCATCAATATTTAAGTTCATGATTTTTTTTAATAAAAAAATATGACCTGATGAAGAAATAGGCAGGAATTCTGATATTCCTTGAATAATTGATATAATTATTGCTTTTAAAATTTCCATATAATTTTTCCTTTTTATATATAAAGTTTTGTCAAAAGTTTCTTAATTAAAGAAACTTTATTTTCAATTATAATCTTTGAATATCTCTCACAAAGATCACAGAGTTCACAAAGTTTTAATGTATTTTTATTGCACATTCAATAATAATTTTTGATAATTCATTTTTATTCATTTTAAACCTTTGTGTTCTTTGTGTGCTCAGTGAAAGACTTTTCATATTTTAATAATACTTATGGCAGTATCCTGTATAATATAAAATTGCAAAGCAGAGTAAAAACTTTTTGTTTTAAATAAGCATTATTTATAAATTAAGTATGCTAATTTGACTTTATATTAATTATAATGGTTTTCTATTAAATAATCATAAATAAAATAACTTTTCATGACTTTTCTTACATAATTTCTTGTTTCAGGAATTGGTATTAATTCAAGTTTAATTTCATCAGAAAAAGAATTGTAAGTATTATACCATTGTTTAGTTCTGCCCGGACCAGCATTATAACTGGCTAAAATATATTCTTTTTTATTAAAATATCTTTGTAAAAAATTTAAATAAAAAGTACCCATATTTATATTGTCTTCAGGATTAGTTAAATCATAATTATTTATTTTTAATTTTTGTGAAATAAATTTTCCGGTAGGAGGCATAATCTGCATTAATCCTACTGCACTTTGATATGAAACTATATCATTTTTAAAGTTGCTTTCCTCTCTCATAACAGCAAATGCACAAGCCGGTTCAATATTATATTGTTTTGAATACTTTAAAATTAAGTTTTTATAATGAGGAGGGTATAAACGTTTTAAAATATCCAAATCATCAATATTATCAAAATTATCATCGTATAATATACTAATAATATATCTTGCATATCTAAGTGATAAGTAATAATCATTTTCATTTATTAAATAATTATAAAATAAATCATAAACAATTACTTTTTCATTATCTGTTAAATCATCTAAAGAAATGTTTTGAGCTTCTTTTAAAAAATAAAAATCTAGAAAATATTTAATTTTTGATATTTTTATTTTTGTGGTTTTTGATAATTTGGTTTCAGTTTTTATTGTTTTTAATAAGTTTTTATTTTCTATAGAAATTGCACCATTATTTAAGGTTAAAGCAGAAAAAGATAAAGGAAATTCTTTTAAAATATTTTGTTTCCATTTTTTTTTATTTTTTTTATCAATTAAATAAAGATAATAATAAAAAAGTACTTTGTCTTTTGGTTCCATTTTAGTTATTGGAAAATCTCTAATAATATCAATAAATAAATCATTTTTTTTATATAAAATAATTTGCCTAAAAAATGTATTTAGTAGTTGATTAGATCTAATATAATCAGGATAATCATTATAGTATTTAGTAAATTCATTAAACCATTTTTTGCTTAAATTAAATGAGCTGCTTAAAGCCATGCCTCTAATGTTATAATTAATTATACTATTTGAATCAAATTTAGAAAGCGTATCCTGTAAGATTTTTAAACCCTTACTATAATTTACATAATAAATAACTTCTACTCCATAAAAATATGTAGAGTAAATGTTATTATTATAATGTTTTGATAATACTGTATAAAAATCTTTTC
This sequence comes from uncultured Spirochaetales bacterium, assembly GCA_964646595.1. Classification (GTDB taxonomy): domain Bacteria; phylum Spirochaetota; class GWE2-31-10; order GWE2-31-10; family JAFGQB01; genus CAZYID01. Next base: position 47,645 of record CAZYID010000001.1, read on the forward strand.
TTAATCCAAACATGACAGAAAGCTTTCTTATAAGCTCTAATTTATCATATGTAATTTGATCAGTATTGTTTAAAAAAAAGTCTAAATTTAATATAAATTTATTTTTATCTTTATTTATATAACTTGATAGGCAGGATAAAAAATAATTATCTTTACAGTATTCAATAATTTCTATTAATTTTATTTTTTCATTTATTAATTTATCTTCATTAATATTATTATTTTTACTTTGATATATATGATTGTAATATAATTTTGATTCAATAATGTAATTTTCAATTTTTTTCTGATTAACAAAATTATTTAGATCAGACGGCTGTTTTTTAATTATTTGATGAAGAATGGGGAAAATTTCTAAATTATTTGGAATATAATTTATATCAATGAATGAATTATTTTCAGCATATTTTAAATATATTTCATCTTCTTTATCTGTTAATATTTCAATGTTTTCATTTATTACTTTTTTAATTAAGTTCCATTTTTCATTATCTGCTAAATAATTAATATAAAATTTTAAAGCATCTTTTTTAAAAATATTATCTGTTTTTATTGATTTTTCAATACAATAATCAAACCAATCATTTAGTTTATTATCTGTATTATTATTATAAAATAATTTTGATAATAAATAATAATAGTTATTATCATTTAATATTAAATTGTGCGGTGTTGTCAGGTTATTTTTTGCCAACAAATATTTAATTTCGATTTCATGATTATTTAATGATTTGATGTTTTTAATTAATTCGTGATTTTTATTATTATTATATTTATCTTCACAGCAAAATAAACAGATTAAGAGTAATATTAAAAATATATTTTTATTCAACTATATTCCACCGCTTTAATTTATTTTTAGGCGGTATAATTATATATGTTCCTGCGTAAATCAAACGTGGATTATCGATATTATTTGCTTCAGCTAGAGCCGGATAATACCATGGATCATTATAAAATTTCTTACATATATTCCAAAGATTATCTCCCCAGACAATGTAATATTCTTCACCTTCACCTTTTTTAATTCCAGTTATTTCTTTTTTGTCCTCTGCTTTTTCATCATTTGTTTTTTCTATTATTTCAGGTTGTTTTTTCTCTTCAATTTCTTTTTCAATTCGTTCAGATTTTTTTTCTAAATTTCTATTTCGTACACACTTAATTCCGGAAAATAATAAAAATCCCAGCAGTAATAATAATAGTAAAAAACCAACAATATACATAATGATTTTTAATAAATTACTTTTTTTTGTATAATAATCTTCAGGAATACCTTCAACTTGTGTAGCAGTATCATCAATTTTTGTAAAACCATACTTATCATCAGTTTCATGCAAAATTGTTTTTTGTAATGTATGTTCTATTTGAATTTCACTTTGTTCTCCACTTTCAGAATCCCATGCTTTTGCATATAAAATACCATTTTCATCTAATCTTAAGTGTACTTCTATTGCAGGATCGCCTTTAACAGTACTTCTATTAATTGGGATAACAAGTTTTCCTAAGTATTCATTATTTATACAATTATCACTGTCGCCTTCATATAATTCTATAATAGTTTTTTCTTGATTATCTCTAACAGTTGTTAATACAACTTTTTTAATTTTTATTTCATTTTCATCTAGTACTGGAAGAAATTTTCCATTATATAATTTAATGCCAATTTTTTTAGATTTTGTCACTTTTTACTCCAATATGAATATAATTTATTATAACAAAATTTTAAACATTTTTACAATTATATTTCAAATAAATTATCGTAACTTTTTTTAATTTTTCTTAAAAGTTTTGATTTTTTTTTTAATATAATGTATCCTGAAAATATCTATAAATTAAAGTTATATATAAATTAATTTTATTTAGGGAAAATTATGTTTTTAATTTACAATATAATAATTTTTGTAATTATATTCTCATTTGTATTAATGATTTTTACTTTTTTTCTAACGAGAAAGAAAAAAAAGGTAATTGAAAAAAAATTAAAAGAAATTGACAATGAAAGTAAGTTATTAGCAATTGATGATTTAAGAAAAATTATCAAAAAAGATCAATATAATTTTATTGCAAGGGATAAGTTAGCTGATTTGCTTATAAATAATAAATCATATTTATCTGCAATAAAAGAATATTTAATTATTCTTGATCATTCTCAAGGTAATGAAGAAATCAAAGAAACAACATATTCAAACAAAATCGCTAAAGTTTACCTTATGATAGAAAATTATGATGATGCAAAAAAATATTTTCTTATAACAAAATCAAAAGATGATCTGAATGTAGAAGCAAACATTAATCTTGGTGATTTAGAGCTGTTAAATAATAATTTTGATAAAGCAGATTATTATTATAATTTAGCATATAAAATAGAGCCTGAGAATTATGAATTAATTAAAAAATTTGGTATTTGTAATTTTAAATTGAATAATTTTAAAGATGCTAATGATAAATTAACTAAATATTACAATGAAAATACTATTGATGAAGAAGCTTTATTTTATTTAGCGAATTCACAATATCATTTAAATAATTTTGATGAAGCAATTAAAAATTTCATGAAACTAAAAATGTCTGAAACATATTCTGCAGATGCATTATATATTTTAGGAACAATAAGATTAAATCAGAGAAAATACATTCAAGCAGTAGAAGATTTTAGTAATTGTATAATTAAAGGTAATTTTAAAGATATGAATAAAGTTGCTGAAATTAATTATCTAATTGCAGAATGTTATTTTAAAGATAATGATATTAAAAAAGCAACTGAATTTTGGCAGAAAGTATATGAAATTAATCCAAATTATAAAGATGTTAAAGCAAAATTAGAAAATTATTCTGATATTACTTCAAACTATATGCTGGAAATGTATCTTATTGGTTCTGTTAATCAATTTGTCAAAATATGTAAAATGTTTGTTCAATACTATATTAATCATTTTTCTTCTTTTAAAGGTAAAATTGCATTTTTAGAATTAAACACAAGAGCTGAAGGTAGTCTTGAAATTTTAGCTGAAGTATCAAGCGGAAATTTTATAGAATTAAATTTATTTGTTTTTTTGCGGTCTGCTACAACTATTGGTGATATGGCAATACGAGAACATTATAATACTTTAAAAGAAAAAAAAGCAGATAAAGGAATATGCATAACAGCAGGAAATTTTAGTGATTCAGTAAAAAGTTTTGTAGAATCAAGGATGATGAAATTAATTGAAAGAGATCAATTAGTTGATGTTCTTGAAAATATTAATAATGAATTAAAAAAAAATAAAAAGAAATTGTAATTATTCTTTTAATTTTTTAAATATATAAATTGATATTATAGAAATATCAGCCGGACTTACACCGTTTATCCTTGAAGCTTGTCCTAAATTTTCAGGCATAACTTTTTTAAGCTTTTCTCTTCCTTCATTAGATAAACCAGGGATCTTATCATAATTTACATTTAATGGTATTTTTTGTTCTTCACTTTTTTTTGCTTTTTGAATTTCTCTTTCCTGTCTATTGATATATCCCTCATATTTTATTTCAATTGCAGCTGTTAAAAATACATTTTTATTTAAATTTTTTATTTTTTTTATTAGTATGCTATAAGCATTTAAAAAATCAATATTTGGATTTTTTAATAGAGAAGTCCAATTTGTACCTTTTTTAATATTCGGGATATCTAGATCGTTTAAATCCTTTTGATTTAGTTTTATTGAATTAAATGATTGTTTAAGTTTATTGATATTTGATATTTTTTCTTTAAATTTTATTTTGTCATCTTTTGAAATCAAGCCAAATTTTATTGCGTAATCGGATAATCTTAAATCAGCATTATCCTGTCTCAATTTAAGCCTGTATTCTGCACGCGATGTAAACATTCTATAAGGTTCGGTAACCCCTTCAGTAACCAGATCATCTATCAAAACGCCGATATATGCTTCATCACGTCCAAGTATTAAAGGCTGTTCTTTTTCAATATAAAAACATGCGTTTATTCCGGCAATTAAACCCTGAGCTCCGGCTTCTTCATAACCTGAAGTACCATTGGTTTGACCTGCAATAAATAATCCTTTAATAATTTTAGTTTCCAATGATGGTTTTAATTGAATTGGATTAATATAATCATATTCTACAGCATATGCCGGTCTTATTATTTCTACTGATTCTAGACCTTTTACTGTTTTTAAAAAAGCTATTTGAACATCTTCCGGCAAAGAAGTTGATAAACCGTTAAGATATATTTCATCAGTATTTAAACCTTCCGGTTCAATAAATACTTGATGTCTGTCTCTATCAGAAAATCTTTTTACTTTATCTTCAATTGAAGGACAATATCTTGGTCCAACACCCTTTATTGCTCCAAGAAATAGAGGGGATCTATCAAAATTATCTCTTATAATTTTATGAGTTTTATTATTAGTATATGTTATATAACATGGAATATTTGGTCTTTGTATTTCATTCTCATTAAAATTGGAAAAAGCAAACATTACCGGATCACCAATTTGTTTTTCCATTTTATAAAAATCAAGACTTTTTTTTGCAACTCTTGCCGGAGTACCTGTTTTTAATCTACCGATTTTTAAACCCAGTTTAGATAAGTTTTTTGATAAACCAAGTGCTGCAAGTTCTCCAATTCTACCGTTTTGAGAATTATAATCACCAATATGAATTTTACCTTCCATAAACGTTCCGGTTGTTAAAACAACACCTTTAGCGGTTATTTTATTGCCTCGTTCAGTAATTACTCCTTTAATAGTATTATTTTTTACAATTAAATCAGTGACAGTATCCTGAAATAAATCAAGGTTATTTGTTCTTTCAAGATGAAGTTTCATGAAAGTTTGATATTCAAATTTATCAGCCTGTGCTCTCATAGCTTGAACTGCCGGCCCTTTTTTAGTATTTAACATTCTAAATTGAATCATAGTTTTATCAATAATTTTAGCCATGACTCCGCCGAGAGCGTCAATTTCTTTAACTATATGCGCTTTTGCAATACCTCCTATTGATGGATTACAACTCATTTTTGCAATTGTATCCGGATTTTGAGTAATTAAAATTGTTTTATAGCCTCTTTTTGCGGAAATATGCGCTGCTTCACATCCTGCATGACCACCGCCTATTACAATAATGTCATAATCTTTTGTTATCAAATTATATTATCCTTAATTATTTTCCAACACAAAAATTCGAGAAAATTTTATTAATAATATCAGTTTTTGTCACTTCGCCTGTTATTTCACCTAATTTATCTAAAGAATCTCTAATTTCAAAAGCAGCAAGATCCAGCAGTTTTTGTTTGATTTTTTCAATAGCAAGCTGTAAACTTTGATTTGCTTTATTTAACAAATCAGCATGTCTGGAATTTGTTATAATAGGATCCTCTGTTTCAGTAGAATCTTCACCTGTAAGCTGTAGAATAAATGATTTATTGAAATTTTCTATTCCAATTTTATTTAAAGCGCTCATTTTAATTATTTTAAAATTTATTTTAATAATTTTGAGATATTTTTTTATTTTACTAATAATATCATTTAATTGGTTATTATTAACTAAATCTATTTTATTTATTATAATTAACATGTTTTTATTCATATTAGTGATATTCTTTATATTATTTTTATCCTGTTCTGTAAATCCATCATCTCCTGCTATTACATAAATTGTGATATTTACTTTTTTTGATAAATCCAGCGCTCTTTTTGTCCCTTCTTTTTCTATAGGGTCAGAGCTTTCTCTTAATCCTGCAGTATCATAGATTCTAACCCCATATCCTTTAATATTTATAACTCCGTCAAGATAATCCCTTGTTGTTCCATGAATATCTGAAACTATTGCTTTATCTTTATTTAATAAAAAATTAAAAAGTGTTGATTTGCCTGAGTTTGTTTTACCTAATATTACAGTATGTATTCCTTCTCTATAAAAATGCCCCCTGGTAAAACCATTTAATAAAGAATTAAACATTTTATTTATTTTATTAATTTCTTCTATCCATTTTTTTTCACTATAAATCAGATCTTCTTCAGGATAATCTATATTTACTTCAATTTCTGCTAAAAGATCTGAAATTTTATTTTTTATTATATTAATTTCTTCTGAAATTTTTCCTGATAATTGTCTGACAGCAATTAATGATGAATTTTTTGTTGAAGAATATACAATATCCATTACAGCTTCTGCTTCAGTTAAATTTATTTTACCGTTTAAAAAAGCTCTTTTACTGAATTCTCCGGGCTCTGCAATCCTTGCGCTATTAGAAATCAATAAGTTTATTATTAAAGAAATTATTACTTCACTGCCATGGCAATTTATTTCAAAAGATTCTTCACCTGTAAAACTATTATTTTCAGAATAAGTAATTATAATAACTTGATCAATTGTTTCTGTTTTATTAACTATTTTACCAAAGTATGATTTATGGGATTCGAATGATTTAATTTTGTTTTTACATACAAAAATTTTTTTTAGAATTTCCCAGCTGTTTTTACCGCTTATTCTTATTACAGCAATTGCTGATGGACCGGGCGGTGTTGCTCTTGCAATAATAATATCTTCATTGTAAATTTTTTCATTCATATGGATAGTATACACAAGAAATAGTAAAATTGTAAATATCAATTTACTTATAATTTTTCATTTTAAGGCAGAGTAGGTGATGAATTTTCTTCTTCTTCAATAATATATTTATCATTAATAATTTTTATTATCATATCTCTAATAGAAAATATTAAATTATCAATTTTACTGGAATCTATTTTATTTTTTATTAATAATGATAATAATAATTTTTCCTCTTTATGTATTAAATTAGTAGAATCACTTAAATTTGTATATAATTTTTCAATAATATGTTGAAATTTATGTTTTTCTTTTTTAATAAAAATAATTGAAGCTCTTAATTTTGAATATATAGATAACTGTTCTGTAATTGTTGATATAACGCTTTTAAAATCCAGTTTTAATAATAAGTTATCTTCATCTTTAATTTTTTGTTCTTTATCATAAATAAATTGTAGTACTAATTGATAATTTTTTTTAATACTTGTTAATATTACATCCAAATCTTTTTTTGCATTTTGTAGAAATAATGTCTTTTTATCTTTAATAATATTTTTTGAAAGCTCTTGAAGTTTTTGTAATTCTATATTATATTTTTGTAGTTTTAATGAAATTTCTTTTAAATATCTGTTTTCAACTAATTCTTTATGTTTGTTTTTTAATATGGAAATTTCTGAGACTATTGTTTTTAAATCAATATCTTTTATTTCATCATATTTAATTATTTTATGAGATTCTACAATAAAATCACTTGAAAATATTCTTCTAACAATAACTGAAATAAATAATAATTTTGTAGAATAGTCTATTAAATTATCAATATGCTCAACAGTAATAGTTTTAAATTTAGCCTCATCTAAAATTGATAAAATTTTATTTAAAAGCATTTCTCTTGCTTCAATATAACCATTATCAGTTGACGTTTTTAAAATATCATTTATTTCTATATATTTAAAATTTGTAAGTTCAAAGTATTCTGCAATTTTTTCGTGGTCTGTTATGTTTTCTTTTAATTCAAAAAAAGCATTATTTATTATATTAAAATATTTATCGCTCATTTAAATTTGCCTTTTATATTTCGAATAATCTTTATATTTAACATTATAGATGATTTTGTAAATAAAAACCTAAAAAAAATTAATTTTATTGTAATTTCATATTATTTATTATAAATAAAATATATATGATATTAATAATAACTCAAAATTTAGTTTTTAAAAAACAATTATGAATAAATTTAAATATTTTTTTATTTTATTTCTTTCATTATTTTTATTATGCAACTATTCATTAAAAAATGATGGATTATATAATTTTGAATATTTTGAAGACGATAATAAAACAATTTCAAATGTAAAAACATATTTTGATGGTTTAGTTTATTTAAAAATAAATAATAAAATATTAAAAATATTTCCAAATTCGTCTGTTGAATTCACAGAGTCTAATAATTATATTCTTAAAGAAGGAATTCTTCTATTTTATGATGATAATTTAAGATCAACAAAATTATGTGAAAGATCAGATGTAGATATTAAAATTTTTTTAGAAAATCAAATAGGCAAAGCTCAATTTTACAGATTAAGGTTACCGTCTTTTTTAAAAAACCTTTCATTTGATGTCAGAATTGATTATTTGATTGGAAAAGATATTAAAAGTATTAATACAAAATTACATTTTATTTCTAATAATAATAATTATAATTACTACGGCTTTTTTATACCAATAAATTTATATTGGGATATTGAGAGTTATTCTATACATATCAGTATGTATAGATATAATAAATTATTCGGGCATGTAATAACTAAAAATATTGTATATCAAAAAAAATGGTTAAAAATTGAACAACAGGTAAATTTTAATAGAACAAAATCAAATGAAATTGCCAGATTGGATAGAGAAAAATATAATAATGAAAAAAAAGAAAGAAGCAAAATATGGAATGAAAATAATTCTCTTAAATACTTTTTAAGCGGATTTAATTATCCTGTTAATGATATTAAATATATAACTTCAGAATTTGGTTTAATTAGAATACAAAGATATCATAATGGTAAAATATTATCAAAGCATGTTCATGACGGAATTGATATCGCAAATGATAAAGGTACACCGGTATATGCTCCGGCAGATGGCATTATAAGATATGCTAAAAATGTTGAAATATATGGTAATATGATTATTATTGAACATGGATTTTCTTTGTTTACTGATTATGCTCATCTTGATGAAATATTTGTTAAAGAAGGACAAGTTGTAAAAAAAGGTGATATTATTGGAGCTGTTGGTAATACAGGATGGTCAACCGGACCTCATCTTCATTGGGAAGCAAGATTAAATGGGATTCCAATTGATCCAAGGGCATTTTTTTCAATTGAAGATATCTTAATGCCATAAATAATTTTTTATTTATTTTTTAGACTGCGTAAAATATTTAAATTTATTTCATCAAATTCATAATTATCACCTTTTGGTGTTTCTAAACATTTACCGACATTTTTAAATCTTTCATCATTTATAATAAATTTAAATGCATTAATTCCCAGTTTTCCTTTACCAATATGTTCATGCCTGTCTAGATGTGATCCTAAATCTCCTTTAGTGTCATTAAAATGAAAAAATTTTAATAAATTTGTACCAATTATTTTTTCAAATTCATTTAAAGTTTCCTGATAACCATCATAAGTTTTAATGTTATAACCAGCGGCAAAAACGTGACAAGTATCAAGGCATACTGCTAATCTGTCTTTATATTTTGAATTATCTATTATATCTCTTAAATGTTCAAATTTATAGCCTATACTGTTTTTTTGTCCGGCAGTTGTTTCAAGTAATAATGTTGTATTACAATTACTGCTTTTTTTAATTGCTTGATCAATTGCTAAAGCTATTTGTTTAACAGCTTGCTTTTCAGTTACTTCATTAGCAGTTCCAGGATGAAAAACAAGAAATGGAATATTTAAAATTTTAGTTCTGTATAATTCGTCTGTAAAAGAAATTATTGATTTATTTCTTTTTTCTTTATCTTTTGCTGCTAAATTAATTAAATAACTGTTATGACTGGCAATAAAAATATCAGTTTTTTTTTGTATTTCTAAAAACATTTTTATATTGTATTCTTTTAGCGGGGGAGGTGACCATTGTCTGGCATTTTTAGTGAAAATTTGAATAACAGGGCATTCTAATTCAACAGCTTTTATTAATGCGTTTTCAATACCTCCGGAAACAGATAAATGCGCACCAATTAATAATTCTCTATTCATTTATAATCCAATTAAATTTTATGCAAAATTAAGCCACAGAGGCACGGAATTCGCAGAGAGTTTTTTTTCGAGATAATTCGTATAAAAATCTAAATAAACCTCTGTGTCTCCGTAGCTTAATAAATATATTATTTTTTATTTAAAGATCTATTATATGCATTTACCAATGATTTAATACCTGCTAAACTTATATTTGTATCAATCCCAGCACCCCAGAATTCACTTCCATTATCAAGTTTTATCTGTATATATGAAATAGCTTCAGTATCTGAACCAGTACCAATAGATTGTTCATGAAAATCTATTATTTCAAAATTATTCCAGCCTTGATTTTTCATTGCGTGAACAAAAGCATCAATTGGACCATTTCCATTTCCATTAATTTTAATTATTTTTTCATTATAATTAACAGATGCATTACATGTATTTTTGTTTTTTTCTTTATCAATAATGCAATTATAATCAACAAGTTGTAAAGGAACTTTTTGATTAATAAATTCTGTAAGAAATGCATCATGTATTTCTTTAGGATTTAATTCGCGGCCCAGATTATCTGAAATTTTATTTATAATTAAACCAATTTCAGGCTGCATATTTTTTGGAATTTCAAAACCATATTCTCTTGAAAGAATATACGCGACTCCGCCTTTTCCGCTTTGGCTGTTTATTCTAATTATTGCTTCATATGTTCTTCCAATATCTTTCGGATCTATTGGAAGATAAGGGACTTCCCATGGTTCATTATTTTTATCTACTTTTGATCGTTTATCCATGCCTTTTTTAATTGCATCTTGATGAGAGCCTGAGAAAGCAGTAAAAACTAATTCTCCGGAATAAGGCTGTCTTGGTGGAACTTCCATTTTTGTGCATTCTTCATATACTTGTCTTATATATGGAATATCTGTAAGATTAAGTTCCGGATTTATTCCCTGGCTAAACATATTTAATGCCATTGTAACAATATCCATGTTTCCTGTTCTTTCTCCATTACCAAATAAAGTACCTTCAACTCTTTCAGCACCGGCTAAAACAGCCAGTTCAGATGCCGCAATACTTGTTCCTCTGTCATTATGTGCATGAACACTAATTATAATTTTTTCTTTATCTTTAATATTTTTGCAAATCCATTCAACTTTATCTGCATAAATATTTGGTGAAAACCATTCAACAGTATGAGGAAGATTTATTATGATTTTATCATCTGTTGTTGGTTCCCATACATCCATTACTGCTTCACATACTTCTAAAGCATAATCTTCTTCAGTATCTGAAAAGCTTTCAGCTGAATATTGAAGTTTTATATTTGTATCAGGTAGGGTAGGTATTAATTCTTTAACCAGTTTTGTGCCTTTTACAGCAATTTCTTTTATTTGATCTTTTGACATATTAAAAGTAATTTTACGCTGTAAAGGAGAAGTAGAATTATATAAATGAATTATTGCATTTTTAGCTCCTTTTAAAGATTCGAAAGTTCGTTTTATCAGATGATCCCTTGCCTGAGTAAGAACCTGTATGCTGACATCATCCGGAATTAAATTTTCATTAATTAACTTTCGAATAAAATCAAACTCTATTTGTGAAGCAGAAGGAAATCCAATTTCTATTTCTTTAAAACCAATTTCAACAAGTAATTTAAACATTTTAATTTTGTTATTAATACTCATTGGAATAGCTAATGCCTGGTTTCCGTCCCGTAGGTCTACGCTGCACCAAATAGGGGCTTTTGTGATTTCATTATCAGGCCATTTTCTGTCTGTTAGTTTAATTCGTGGTAAAGGTTTGTACTTAATCATTTCATTTTCCTCCAATTTTTTAAAAATATAAAAAAAAGCCCGCTTGCTGAAAATTGTTTTTCAGCAAGCGGGCTTTAAGTCACAACCCATAAAGCTTTTTTACAGGTACAACTTCTTCTTCTTGCTGGAATAACATAATAAGAGAGATAATAATAAGCTTTTGAGAAGAAGATAATTATTTGTATTAAGAATGTTATTTGTACCCATAATTTTCTTTATTTTAATTCTTTAAATATTATAAAAATAAATAATATTTTATTTAAATATTGTCAAGTAATAATATGAACTAATTTACCTGTACTGTTTTTTCATTTCTCTTTCAATTGTTTTTTTTGTATCTCTTTCTTTAATAGTTTCTCTTTTATCAAAAAGCTTTTTACCTTTACATATTCCAATTTCAACTTTTATTAAACTGCTTTTAAAATAAAATTTTAATGGAATAACAGTAATTCCTGATTCTTTTATATTTCTAATAACTTTTTTTATTTCTTTTTTATGCAATAATAATTTTCTTTTTCTTAAAGGTTCATGATTATTTATATTTCCGTGTTTATATGGTGTAATGTTTACATTTTTTAGAAATAATTCACCGTTATCTTCTGTGACATACCCTTCAGCTATACTGCATTTTCCTTCACGAAGAGATTTAACCTCTGTACCGAGTAATTGAATACCTGTTTCTATTTTTTCTAAAATAGAGTATTCAAATCTTGCTTTTTTGTTATTAGCTATTATTTTTTCGCTCATAAGAAATGAAGATTACATTTAATTAAAAAAAAAGTCAATTTTAAATAACTAAAAAATAATGTTATTAAAGAGTAAATTTATTTGTTTTGTAAATACCATTTTGTGAATATTGACATTAATTTTTATTAATGGTTAAATGCCAAAAAAATAATTATGGAGACAAAATTTGAATATTTTAAATAAAGTTTTTTTCCCAATAAAGTCAAATGATAAAAACAAGATTTTTTATTATATACCTTATTTTTTATTGTTATTATGGATTTTACTTTCTGTTGTTTCAATTGGATTTATAAGTTTTATAAATATTAATAATGGCTTTGTTCTTTTTTCTATAATAATACGTATTATTATAGCTTTAACAGGTTTGTATTTTTTTAATAGAATTTTTTTGAATAGAGAAAATGATAAAACTACATATAATATTTTTAAGGCATTTGTGGGATATGGAGTTGTTTTTACATATGTTTTTTATTCACTTCCAAGATTAGTTGGAGAATTTCTTGGAAATATCAGTAAAAGCAGTTCTATATATCACTATATTTTTATATTAATAATTGCTTTTTTTCCGGCTGTTTTATATTTATTTCTTAGATTAGACGGCACAAGATTAATTCTTGGTTTTTTTACACAAAAAGAAATTGATGATGAAAAGAAAATTAAAAAAAATAAAGAATTAAATAAAAAAGAAATAAAAAAAATAAAATCAGAAAGAAGTTTTTTAGCAAATCTCTGGTATGAATGGATAGATGTTATTATTCAGGCAATAATAATAGCATTATTAATCCAGCAATTTATTTTTCAAATGTATCAAATACCGTCAGAATCAATGGTTCCAACTTTTTTAGTAAGAGATAGGGTAGTGGTGAATAAAATGGTATACGGTCCGCATATTCCGGTAACTGACTGGAAATTTCCTTCTCCATTTAAACCTGATACCGGAGATATAGTTGTATTTGAAAATCCTGAAATGGATGACCCGAACTCTGATATTAGATATAAAAATGTTTTTATTAGAATTTTTCATCCATTTGTATATATGCTTACTTTATCGTTAGTTGACATTGATAAGTATCCAATGGATCATCCTGATGAAAGAAAGCGAGGCACGCCAAAAGAAAAATTTATTGTAAAAAGGTGTATTGCAAAACCAGGAGAAAAAATATGCATGGTTAATGATAAAGTTTATAAGAAAACAAAAACAAGTGACTGGAAATTGATGAGTGATATCAAAGGTGAAAAAGAATATGGTTATGTTGATTTGTATAAACAAGATTATCCTAAATTGCAATATCAAATTATGCATCCAGAATTAAGAGAAGAATTAAATAAAATTGAAAGATTTATTGAAAAAGATACAAATGAGTCTCTTGAAGAACAATTAATAAATGAAAAAAGAATATTTATTAATTCTTTAAAAAATTCTAATTATAAAATTTTAAAAAATAATTTAGAAAAAATATCTAATGATTTAGTACAAGATAAATTTAAAGAATATTTTAATGATTATAGAGAGCTTTATAATATTTATTATTATTCTGTAAAAAAATTTGAAGAATATATAGAATATTCAGATGGTGATTTAAATTATTTTGACAATGAAATTAATACTAAATTAAATATTAATAAAAATAGCAGCCCTTTTAAAATATATATGAAAAGAGTAAATGCTTTAAATAAAATATATCAGCTTAAATGTATGAATAAAAATATGGAGCTAATAAAAAATATTAACTTTATCAATTCAAATCAATTTATGAATAATAATATTTTTAATGAAATTTTCATCAATGATCTTAAAAACTATTTAATTGTGATAAATTATATTGATAATTATTTTTTCCATTTTAGAAATTTCCCGGAATTTCCTGAAGGTGAAGGAAATTATTTTAAAAAAGGCGAGTTCTTTTTAATGGGAGATAATAGATATAATTCACATGATTGCAGATTTAATAAAACTAATAATAATCAAACAGCTGTAGAAATGATAAATTTAGACGATGATGATAATACTGATTTTTCAATGAAGATTAGTTATGAATGGGCTCCAAGTACAATAAAAATTAAATATATACTTGGAAAAGCAGAAGCTATATACTGGCCTATTGATAGAATGAAAAAATTTTAACAGGTAATATATGCATATTAAATATGAGCATTTCAGGAAAAAAGTAAATTATAGAAATATCTATAAAGATGTAATATTTATATATATTATTGCTGTAGTTTCTGTATTATTATTTAATTCATTTTTTTTACAGGCTTTTAAAATTCGTGAAAATTCTATGGAACCCCAAATACGTGAGAATTCATCAATTTTAGTTAATAAATTTGTATATGGTCCAAAATATCCTTTTACTGATATTAGAATTTTTAATGCTACTAAAAATATTAGGAGAGGTGATATTGTTGTATTTATGTCAAATCAATATTTCAAAAAAAATATTGTTTTAAGGGTTTTTTCTTCAGTAATTTATACTTTAACTTTTACGATGTTAGATTTAACTAATCTGGATATAAATGATAACACAAGTTTTTTTATTAAAAGAGTAATTGGTATTCCCGGTGATAGTATAAAATATAAGCTTGTTGATGAAAGTATTATTGTTTTAATTAATGATATACCTGAAGAATCATTAATAAATTTTGATTATAAATTAATTAAAGATAATAATGATAAATATCCTTTGATTAATGAATATGAAGTTAAAGAAAATGAATATTATGTATTGGGAGATAATAGAAAATTATCATTTGATTCTAGAATATTAGGAGGGATATCATCTAATCAAATTTTAGGTAAAGCAATATTTAAATATAATATTTTTCCTTTTTCAAAGACAAATATAGGAGTTATTAAATAATAAAGATTAACTCTATTTATATTCATTATCCTTTTTGTTTTACAAAATGTCATTATTGCAGTTTTTATTCTGTCCAGTATAATAAAAAAAAATCAGCAAAATATATAAAATCCCTTGAAAATGAATTTAAACTATATTCAAAAAAATATAATTTAAATGAAATTGAAACAATATATATAGGTGGTGGAAATCCGGCAATAAATAAAAATCACATTAAAAAAATAAATAATATATTAAATTCAAATATAAATTTAAATAATATTAAAGAATATACGATAGAAAGCAATCCGGTAAATATTAATAAAAAAATAATAAAACTTTTTAAAAAAATTAAATGTAATAGAATTTCATTAGGTATTCAGTCTTTTGATAAAAATGTATTATGTTATTGTAATAGGAAAAAACAGGATTTAAAAAATATCAATAATTCTTTAAAATTATTAAATGATAATTCATTTAATATATCAATTGATTTAATTAATGGATTAC
The DNA here is from genome assembly GCA_964646595.1 of uncultured Spirochaetales bacterium. Lineage (GTDB taxonomy): Bacteria > Spirochaetota > GWE2-31-10 > GWE2-31-10 > JAFGQB01 > CAZYID01. The sequence goes on from CAZYID010000001.1 coordinate 63,347, forward strand.
CCTTAACAAATGTTGAGTATGAAATTAGTAATTTAAGTAGAATATTAAAAAATTATAATAATATAAAACATATATCATTTTATGATTTGTCAATAGAGAAGGGGAGTTATTTTTTTGATTTTAAAAAAAATAACTATATTACTGAAAAAGAAAAAACAAGGTACGAAAAAGAATTTAATATAATAATAAAAAAAAATAATTTTAAAAGATATGAAATATCAAATTATGCTAAAGATAATAATTATTCATTGCATAATATGAATTATTGGAAATACAATAATTATCTTGGATTTGGACCATCAGCACATAGTAAAATAGATGATTTAAGAATTGAAAATAAACCGGATATTGATAAATATATAAAATTAAAAGATTACAACAAATCATATAATTTAACAAAAAAAGAATTAATTGAAGAATATATATTAATGGGATTAAGATTAGTAGATGGAATAAAAATAGAATCTTTTTATAAAAAATTTAATTTATCTATAAAAGAATTATTTAAAAAAACTATTAATAAATATTCTAATAAAAAAATGCTGGTTATAAAAAAAAATAGTATTAAAATAACTAGTAGGGGATTAAATATATTAAATACAATTTTAACTGATTTTTTTAATGATCTTGATTACTATAATCTATAGGCGCTTTTTTATTACACATAGAAGTAGACATAATATATCTTATCGGAAGTAAAATACGCGTGTTTTATGATAAAAACAATTAAATATTATATTAAAAAAAATGTATTGTATGGAAAAATTAAATATAATCTAATTTATTCTTCTATATTAAAACCTGCCTCTATAAATCATAAAAATAAATTTATGTTTATTTAAAAATAATTATTTAATATTTTTATCAATTGTTTTATATTTATTTAAATTTATTATAAAAAAATCAGTTTAATAAGTATTGTATATTGTATTTAATAATTTTCTATTAAATTTATTTTATTAAATTTAATAAAATAAATAATATTAATATAATATTTATTTTTTATTCTGGTAAATATGACTTAAAGTATTACGTTAATTAAAGCTTTACTTTAAATGTTATTTAATATGATTTATAGGAGTATTGTAAATGAATAATATTGGTTTTGATAATGAAAAATATCTAAAAGAACAATCTCATTATATTCTGGAAAGAGTTAAAAAATTTGACAATAAATTGTATTTAGAATTTGGGGGGAAAATAGTATTTGATTATCATGCTTCCCGTGTGTTACCAGGTTTTGATCCAAATGTAAAAATTAGATTATTGCAAAAATTAAAAGATAATATTGATATTATTTTATGTATATATGCCGGAGATATTGAAAGAAAAAAAGTTAGAGCTGATTTTGGAATAACATACGATGTTGATGCTTTAAAATTAATTGATGATTTAAAAGATTGGGGATTAACGGTCAATGCTGTTGTTATCACAAGGTTTGCATATCAGCCATCTGCAGTTATTTTTAAAAATAAATTAGAACGATTAAATATAAAAGTTTATACACATAAATATACTCAAGGCTACCCTACTGATGTTGATTTAATAGTCAGTGAAAAAGGATATGGTGAAAATCAATATATAAAAACTGAAAATCCTTTGGTTGTTGTAACTGGACCGGGGCCGGGCAGCGGTAAATTAGCAACTTGTCTTTCACAATTATATCATGATCATAAAAAAGGAATAAAAAGCGGATATGCAAAATTTGAAACTTTTCCAATTTGGAATATTCCATTAAGACATCCTGTAAATATAGCATATGAAGCAGCAACTGCTGATATAGGTGATTTTAATTTAATTGATCCTTTTCATCTAGATGCATATAATGAAAAAGCAATTAATTATAATAGAGATGTTGATTCATTTTCATTATTAAAAAGAATATTAAAAAAAATAGAAGGTGATACTTTATATTATAAATCTCCAACTGATATGGGAGTAAATAGAGCTGGATATGGCATAATTGATGATAATGTTATTCAAGAAGCTGCAAAGCAGGAAATAATAAGAAGATATTTCAGATATTCAAATGAATATGTAATGGGATTTGTTGATAAAAAAACTGTACAAAGAGTTGAATTATTAATGGATGAATTAAATATAAAACCTGAAAATAGAAAAGTAGTAAAATTTGCAAAAGATGCATCAAATATGGCAGAAAAAAACGGTAAAGGTAATGAAGG
>CAZYID010000002.1:0-27041 GCA_964646595.1 uncultured Spirochaetales bacterium
AACTCAAGATTTTGATTTAATAAGAATATAGTAAGTATGATTTATTATTTAAATATTTTTTATCTCTTCTTTCTTATCTTTGTATTATCTATTTTCTCTTCCAGCTAATTATCTGCCTAAACATGTTCCCTTGCAACAAGAGTATTTTTCCTAGCGTTGCTAAAACTTTGTTTTAGACAACGATAGGAAATAACGCTTGTTGTGAGGAACATGTTTGAGCAGATAATTATATGACAAGTGCAGTACGGTAATGATGAAATACAAAGAAAGCAGGTTCAGGGCTGCAAGCCCTGAGGCCGTCCGCTCAGGACACCTGTTTTTAGACAGCGATAGGGATCAAGCGTTTGCTTGAGGGGACAACATATTTACAGCAGATAATTATATGACAAGTGTAGTAAGTAAGGTAATGATGAAGTTTAGAAAAAGAGAGCTATGAGCCGCAGGCTCATACCCACCACGGGCAGTGGTTCATATGAAGTATAAAAAAAGGGATACAGGGGTGGAACTCCTGGCCCCTTCTGGTTAGGAAAAATTTCGACCATGAAAGTTCGAGTCCCTTGATATACAAATAAAAAAGACCTCTAGGTTAAAACCAAGAGGTCTTTTTTTCGACCATGAAGGGACTTGAACCCTCGATCCCCGGCTTGACAGGCCGGTGCGATAACCAACTTCGCTACATGGTCAAAAGTAGTGGCAATATATATTATTTCATTATTATTGTCAATACCTTAAGATTAATAATTTAATGAAAATATAAAAAATTAAAGATTAATTAAAAGTTTATAAAATTTAAAATATATAATAAAAAAACATATAACTTTATTTAAAATTTAATCATCACTATTTAAAAATTCAATAGCATTATATGCTTCTTCCCTAATTCTTCTAACGTGCTGTCCCATCTGTATCTCAGATAAAACTATAATTGCATCACCATAAACCCGTACATTCCCTTTAGCTATAGTTTTAATTGCATGAATTACTGCAATTACAAAATTAGCATCAGGATTATATGTTGTACGATAAACATATACAATAGTCCTCAAAACCAATCCGGTTGGATCATCTTTTATTTTTGCTAAAGAATTACATGCTTCAGCTTTAACCATATAATTTTGATCATTAGCTAAAACTTCAATTAATGCTTCTCTAGCTTGAGCTCCACCAATGTCACCTAATAAAATACATGCACTTCTTCTAACATCCGGAAAATCATTAATAAGTCTATTGTTTTCAAATTCTTGTCTAATGCTTCCTTCTTCAGATAAATATCTCACTACTTCAACTAATTTTACATCTTCATTGGAGTAATTACCTTTTTCAATTTCTTCTGTCACATTTTCTAAAACATGAAGTTTTGGAACTCTTCCGCCTGCTTTTGCTTGATAAAAATAATTTGCTATTTTTCGCTCTTTTTTGTTTAATAATTTATCCTCTATTGTCTGTGGATAAATAGCAAAGATAGAATAAAAAATACTGATTAACATTATAAAAACTATATTTTTTTTCATTTTATTCTTCCTATTATATTTATTAATTTGTCGTCAATTCTTTAACAAATATTTAATAATCTAATTTCCAAGAATCCCCTTCAACTTTAAATTTATACACATATTTTTCTTTTTTGTCAAATAAACTAATTACTTTAACATATTTATCATTAATATAATCATAATTAACAAATTCTAATGATTTACCTTCTCTTGATGCTATAATAACATGTTTAAAATAATCCCTTGGTCCTGTTAAAATAATTTCTCTATTCTTTAAATAATCGGAAATTTTTGACAATCTCAATAGTTCTTCTTTGTTATTTAAAAAATTTTTATAATCTTTACTAAGAAAATCATACCATCCCTGAAAATTAGCATCTGCAATATTTTTTTCAATTAATTCAAAAAGAGCCTTCATGACTTCTTTTAATTCATCTTTTTTGATATTATTTTTATCAATTACATATTTTGTAGGATCATCTTTTTGAATTTTTGTTTCCTGAGTACTTTTACATGAAATTATAAATACAAAAAACAAAAATAAATATAATAAATTAGTATTAATAATTTTTCCCATAATATATTATTATATATTTTTAATTAATAGTATTTCAACTAAAATTTAAAATTATTATTTTTTTTTAAAAAAAATAATAATTTTAAATTAAAAAAATAAAGATATGTCCCCCCAATTATAAAGATTTTCTAGACAATTATTTTTAACTGTGTTAAAAATATTCCTAGAAAATAAATATGAGAGAAGAATTAAAACTTAATAATATCAGATCAAACTTAATACGTCAGGAAGAGACTATTATTTTTTCACTTATTGAACGAGCTCAATTTGGAAAAAATAAAATAATTTATAAAAAAAATGGTATTCCTGTTGCCAATTATAATGGTTCTTTTATGATGTATCTTCTGCAAGGAACAGAAAATCTTCATGCTTTAGTAAGAAGATATACTGCTCCTGATGAACTTCCTTTTACACATGATATTCCTGATCCCCTTCTTACACCAATGGGATATAAATGGCCAATTAAAAAAAATATTATAAATATAAATGATAAAATACTTAATATTTATATTAATGAAATCATCCCTTTTATTTGTATAAAAGAAGATGATGGTAATTATGGTTCATCTTCTGTTAATGATATTAATTCATTACAAGCTTTATCAAAAAGAATTCATTATGGGAAATATGTTGCTGAAAGTAAATACTTAACTGATATAGAAGGATATAAAAAACTTATTCAAGAAAAAAATGAAAATGGAATAATGGAAAAATTAACAAACATAGATGTTGAGCAGCAATTATTGAAAAGAGTCGAATTAAAAGCATCAACTTATGGACAGGAACCTGATGCATCAAATCCAATATATAAAATTCAACCTTCCATAATTAAAAAAATATATAAAGACTTTATTATCCCGCTTACAAAAGAAGTTGAATTATTATATTTATTACAAAGAATTAATTAAAAAATAATTCAAAGAAAAGCTCTGTCCCTATAATAAATAAAATTTAATTTAATAATCTTACAGTCTTTACTACTCTGTCTGTAGCATCTATGATTTCAAAATGCATTCCCTTATATGACACTCTTTCATTTTTCCTTACAATTCTACCGGCTGCAATATTAATAATTCCTCCAAGCGTATCTACATCTTCATTTTGTAAATCAATACCTGTTTTTTCATAAAAATCATCTAATTTAATTGTGGCATCAAAAATATTTTCATTATCTATTTCATCATCTATATATTCAATACTATTTTCTTCATTAATATCTTCAACAAATTCTTTTAAAATGTCCCTTATAGTTATAATCCCGCAAACTACTCCATATTCATCTACAACTATTCCCATATGTTTTCGATTTGTTTTTAATTCAGATAAAATTTTAATAATAGGTTTTGAAGATGGAATTATATATAACTTGTCAGAATATTTTATTATTGATTCTTTCTCATCAACTCCAATAATATTTATTGCATGAACAGTTGCCGTAATATTAAAAATATCTTTTTTATAAATAGGTATTCTGTTAAAATTTGAAGAATTAATAATTTTTTTCAAATCTCCTACTTTTGCGTTTTCATCAACTGCAGTTACATTACTTAAATGAATCATAACATCTTCAGCTGTAAGATCACGTATGTCAAATAAATCTTTAATATACTCTCTTGTTTTTTTTGTTACATTTACGAAACTACCGGTAACTAAAAGCTCTAATTCTTCCCGGGTTAATCCATTAGAATGAATATCCTTGAAAAGCTTGCTAATTGATTTTGAAATTAAATTTGGAATTAGCATTAAAGGATATAATATTAATGAAAAAAATTTAATAAAATATGCATTTTTTAAAGCATTAGAATTCGGATATTTCCTCGCAATAGACATGGGAAATAATTCACCAAAAATTAATATTATTGGTTCCATTAAAATTAATACAAATAATTCTAATGAAATGAATCTTTCAATAAATGGAATAAAATTAAAAATATAATTATGAAAATAATAATCTGCTGCTGAAGTTGCTAAAATTGTTGATAAATTAATTCCTAAAAGTGTTATTCCAAATAAGCGATGTGGATTATTCAATAAAAATAAAATTATTGATGCTCTTTTATTTCCATTCTTAGCAAGATATTGCAGCCTAAATCTATTACAGCTAACCATTGCCATTTCTGAGTTTGCTAAAAAACCCTGAATCCCAACAAATATTATTATTATCCCTAAATAAATAAAACTACTTATCACGATCTAAAAATACCTTTGTTCCTTTTTTCTTTTTTAATTATTTTTGTTACTAATAATCTTTCTATTTTATTAGGTTTTATACTGTCTATTTTAAACATTAAATTATTTATTGTTATTATTTCACCTGCATCCGGTATTCTTTTTATTCTTTCTAAAATATATCCGCCAACACTTACTGCTTCTTTTGTTTTTATATTTGTTCTAAATACTCTGTTAAATTCTCTTACTTCCATTATTGCTTCTATCTCAATCATTCTTGGATTATATCTATAGAATAATGGTTTTACATCATCTTTATCTACAATTTCACCAATTATTTCTTCAATTACATCTTCTAAAGTAACAAGCCCCTCAATACCGCCATATTCATTAATAACAATAGCCATATGATTTTGTGTGGATTGAAAAGTTTTTAACAATCTTTCAGCTTTTATTGACTCCGGAACAAAATATGGTTTTCTTAATATTTTTCTATAATAAGATAGTTTTCTTTTTGTACTATTAATATTTAACAAATCTCGTGCATATAAAATACCAATAATATTTTCTTCATTATCTTCCCATACCGGAATACGTGAATAATTTTTATCTTTGACCATTTCAATTATTTCACTTATATTTTTATCAATTGAAATTGAAAATATATCGTGCCTTGGTTTGGTTACTTTATATATTTCTGAATCTGAAAATTTTATTAAATTACTAAGTATATTTCCTTCTTCTTGATTAATTGTTCCTTTATCTTGTCCTTCTTTAATTACATCCAGCATTTCATCATTTTGATAATGAGATGGTTCTTTTACATTTAAATAAAATAAATTAGAACTTACAAAAACTAAACCTTTAGAAATTTTGTGAAAAATATAAGAAAAAGGAGAAAGTATTTTTGATAAAATAAATATTATTGGAGCAACAATTACTGAAATTTTATGTGAAATATTAATTGCTATTGTTTTAGGCGAAATTTCACCAAAAAGTATTATAATAACAGTAACTATAGGTACTGCAAGCCATTTTGGAAAAATTTTAATTGCCAGTAATGTTGCAAATATATTAACACCAATATTACATATTAATATTGTAACTAAAAGTTTTTGCGGATTCTCTAATAATTTAGAAATTATCATACCTGTGCGTGGATTTTTTTCTTTTATTGTTTCAAGTTTAATATTGCTTAATGAAAATAATGATGTTTCTGAACCTGAAAAAAAAGCAGAGAATAAGATACAAATAATAAAAAGAATTAAATCAGTGTAAATCAATTTTTTATTTAAGTCTATATTAAATTAACATAATTAACGATAATAATATAGATAAAAAACAACCTTTAGTAAATTTTTAAAAAAATATAAAACAAAGAGGTGTATCTAATTAAAAATCTAGAAATCCTCAAATACTTTATCACTTATAAAACAAGTATAATGAAAAAAATATTATTGTCAATAATTATTATACATATTCTTTTTTATTCTGCAGCACAAGAAAATATTAAAGCTGAAAGAGTTTATTATTTTAAAATAATTACTTTTAATAGAGTTTATGACATTTACTGCACCAAATCCCCAATGGGTTATTATAAATACGAGCAAAAAATAAAAGACACAATTATATATATAACTTATGAAACTAATAAATTTTATAATCAATCAACTTTTGATGAAAATTTTACAGTTTCTGATTTTTATTATCCAACAACAATCTGGGCTTTGAGTAATGGATCAGTAACAAGATTAAAAAAACGATATGGACCGGTTATTGATAAAAATCGTAAAAGAAAAAATTACCCATTTGGTTTTGGAAAAAATTAATTAGTATTTCTCACAAACTTTTAGCCGAAACGGATTAGAACAATCCGCTTATATTTCCATTTATATCAACATCAATATCTAAAGCAGCCGGTTTTTTTGGTAAACCAGGCATTGTCATAACATTACCGGTATAAATAACAATAAATCCGGCACCAGCAGAAACTTTAGCAGATCTAACTGTAATTATAAAATCTTTAGGCCTTCCCGGTAATTTTGGATTATCTGATAAAGATGCAGGAGTTTTTGCCATGCAGATTGGAAGATTAGCATAATTATAATTTTCAATTTGTTTAATCTGTTTTAAAGCTTCATCAGTAAACTCTACACTTTTAGCACCATAAATCCTTTTAGCTATTATTTCAATTTTATCTGGAATAGATGAAAATGCATCATAAAGAGTTTTAAATTTATTTTCTGATTCACACAATTTACATATTTTTTCTGCTATTTCAATTCCGCCTTCCCCGCCTTTTTCTCTTAAATCAGTAATTATTGCATCTACTCCTATTTCTTTACATAATTTCTGAATGTTTTTTAATTCGCTCAAATCATCATCAATAAACTTATTTATTGATATTACTACAGGTAAATTAAAATGTTTAATATTTTCCACATGTTTAGCAATATTATCAATCCCGTGCATATTAAATGCACGAAGTGTTACAACTAAAACAACTGCATTTGGATTTAAATTACCCATTCTGCATTTTATATTAAAAAATTTTTCAGCACCAAGGTCTGCACCAAAACCAGCTTCTGTTACAGTATAATCTGATAATTTCAAAGCTAATTTTGTCGCAACAATCGAGTTACACCCATGAGCAATATTAGCAAAAGGTCCTCCATGAACCAAAGCCGGTACACCTTCAATTGATTGAACTAAATTTGGATTTATTGCATTTTTTAAGAGTGCAGTCATTGCCCCTTGAACTCCAATATCCTTAACTTTAATTGGTTTTTTTAATGAATCATATCCAATCAAAATATTTCCAATTTTTTCTTTCAAATCTTTTAGATCATTTGAAAGACAGAGTATTGCCATTATTTCTGAAGCAGCAGTTATCTCAAAGCCATCTTCTCTTATTACACCGTTTAAACCCCGTCCTTCTAAGCCTACAAGAATATTTCGCAATGATCTGTCATTCATGTCAATAACTCTTTTCCAGATTATTTTCCTGGCATTTATTTCCGGATCATTATTTTGATGGATTTGATTATCAATAACAGCTGATAAAAGATTATGTGCAATAGATACCGCATGAATATCACCTGTAAAATGCAAATTAATATCTTCCATAGGAAGCACCTGTGAATATCCGCCGCCGGCAGCACCGCCTTTAAGTCCCATACATGGTCCCAAAGAAGGTTCTCTTATTGCAATAAAAGATTTCTTGCCTATTTTTTGAAGTGCTTGACCAATTCCTATCGTATTTGTTGTTTTACCCTCTCCTTGAGGAGTTGGAGTCATTGCAGTAACTAATATTAATTTACCATTCTTTTTTTTATTAAAACTTTCTAAAATATTTATAGGAACTTTTGCTATGTATTTACCATAGGGAACAAGTTCATTATAATTGAGATCTATTGAATTAGCAATATCTGTTATTGGCTGTAAAGTTGCTTCTTGAGCTATATCAATATCTGATTTCACTTTTTTACCTCTTCAAATTTAAAGTTTTGGAATTCCAAAACTTCCTAATAGACCAATTATATTCTCTTTACTTAATATATGCTGATTATAATAATCAAGTATGCTTTTAAGATTAAAATTAACTCTAATTGCAGGACTATCTTCATTCTTTCTATTTTTATCAGAAATTACTGTAATATCTTCCTCAGCAATACCTTCCTGTTTTATTAAATATGATTTTATTTTCTTTTCATTAATTAATGATAAAAAATCAATATCAGTGTCTTTAATAATTGCTTTTGTGTCATCATTAAATGGTAATTCAAAACCAAAACAATAATCAATATCAAGCATCTTTTTTAAATAATCAAGAAAAACAGTAAAAGCTGTTGATATAATTACAATTTTATATCCCATTATTTTTAATGTCTGAAGTAATTCGATAGTCCCGGAAGTAACTGTTATATTATTTATAATATTATTCATCACATCAATCGGAAGACTTTCAAGGTTTTTAATTGAATTATTTATAGAGGTGTTAATGTCATTTTTAGGATACACGGATAATAAATCTTTATTATTTAAATCAGTTTGCTGAATAATTTCTGATATTACATCTCTCTTAAAAAAACTATTTTCTAAATTTAAAATTATTACTCTCTTTTTTTTGTTGAATACATCTTCAACTTGAAACATTGTATTTATCTTTATTTTATTCATACTTTCATGTAATACTTTTTCTAAGTTATCTAAAGGAATAGTAGATTTGCTGATATCTGTTAATAATTCCATAAGAAAAATATCTTCACGAGCTATCATCTGAGAGAATTCTATATTAATTTTATACTTACTTAAAGTTTCTGTTATTGCAGCACTAATACCCGGCTTATCATAACCTAAAAGTACTAATAAGAAATTCTTTTTTTCCGGATCTCTTGGGACTGGAGTATATCTGTTTACTGAAAGCTCTAAAGTAGTATTTTCAGAAATTTCATCTGCTATTTTTTTTAATTCATCTATATTTTTAATAGAAGAATCCTTAAGATCAACTACTAAATAAATAGTAAACAAACCATGTATTACATCCTGTCTTAAATCAACAATATTACCATTTACTTTAGCAATCGGAGATGTTATTTTTCCTACAAGACCAACCGAATCATTCCCGGAACCGCTAATTATATAGAGCCTTTCATTTTTCATAATTATACTCCTATATAAGTATTTGTATTGATATTAAATATTAAACAACTATGATAAACTACATTCTAAAATTATTCAACATCAATTATGATTTCGTTTGATCTTTTTATAAAATTTATCAACCTTTGGTCTTTTAAGTTATTCTGTGAAAGCAATGCCAGATCATATATATGATTTACTATTTTTTTTACTCTTTCCTTATTCTTAGAATCTTCATTTAATTTAATAACTTTTTTTACTAAAGGATTAATGGAATTAATCACTAATGTATGTTCTCCAAAAGCATCCTGTTCTTCCCCCGGTTTTCTATACATTATATTCATATCTTTAAATCTTCTCATGAATTCAGATAAAACAATAAGAGCAGATGTATCTGTTGTTTTTAATGGTTTTACTTCAATTTTTAATTTATTCTTTAACGCTTCATCTGTTTTTAATTCTTTCTCAAATATTTCTTTTATTTTATCATCACCTGTTTTATTATCTCCATCAACAATCTTTTTTTCCTGTTTTTCGTCTGTTAATGTATCATGTGTATCACTGTCAATTCTTGAAAAAGTGATTTTAGTATCTTTCATTTCTAAAAATTGAATAAAGTGAACATCTATCATTGAATTTAAAACTAATGCTTCCATTCCCTGGGACTTAATTAAATCTATATATGTAGCCTGATCTTTTTCATCAGAAGCATATAATAAAACAAGCTTACCGTCTTTCTCTTTTAAAACACCTTTATTTTTTTCCTTATATTCTTCTAAAGTTTTAAAAACTCCATCTGTTGTTTTATAAAGAACTGCATCTTTTACAATATTATAAAATTTATCATCTCTAAGTATTCCAAATTTAACGAACATGTGGATATCGTCCCAGCTTTGTTCAAATAATTTACGATCTTTTTTAAATACACTTTGTATTTTATCACCTACTTTTTTAGTAATATGAGCAGAAATCTTTTGTACATATGGATCATTTTGCAAATATGATCTGGATACATTTAATGGCAGATCAGGAATATCAAGTGATCCCTGTAATAAAGTTAAAAATTCCGGGATCAAATTATTTACATTATCTGAAACAAAAACCTGATTACAGTATAATTTAATTCTGCCCTTTGAACTGTCCAATTCATGCCGCAATTTTGGAAAATACAATATTCCTTTTAATCTAAATGGAACTTCAACATCAATATGGATCCAGTATAACGGCTCATCTTCAAAAGGAAATAATTTTTTATAAAAATCTTTGTATTCATTATCTTTTGTTTCTCTTGGACTTTTTAACCATAAAGGGTGCTGATCATTAATTATATTACCATTAAGTTTAATTGGATATGGTAAAAAATTACAATATTTCTGTATTACTTCTTTAATCCTGTTCTCTTCCAGAAACTCTTTTTCATCTTTATTGATAAGACATTTAACCTCTGTCCCTCTATCCTTTTTATCAGAATTATCAATTATAACATCATGATCTCCTTTATTATGCCAATGAATAGCTTGATCTTTTTTATAACTTTTTGAAACAATTTCAACTTCATCACTAACCATAAACGAAGAATAAAAACCAAGACCAAAATGTCCAATTATCTGATTTTCTTCTTTATTATCTTTATATTTTGATAAAAAGTCTTCAGCTCCGGAAAATGCAATTTGATTTATATATTTTTTAATTTCATCTCTTGTCATTCCAATACCATTATCATTAAAAGATAAAGTTTTATTTTTTGCATCAATATTGATATTTATTTCCAATTCACCTAATTCTTCTTTATATTCACCAACTAAAGAAAGATGTTTAATTTTGTTGCATGCATCAACAGCATTTGATATCAATTCTCTAATGAAAATTTCTTTATCCGAATAAAGCCATTTTTTAATTATTGGAAGAATATTATCTGCATGAATAGATAATCTTGCTTCTTCCTTATTGATATTTGTTGTAGATTCTTTTTTTGCCATTTTTCTCTCCATATATTTATATTTTATTGTTTTTTTGATAATTAAATTTTTAAGTAATATAATAAAAAAATTTTATTTAGTCAATTCATTGAATAATATGATAACTTCTATTTGTGATATAGAACTTGATATTTATTATAATTAATTAAGCAATATATTTTTCAGCTGATACAATAAATATTTTTTATTAATTCTATTTTAATGCCTAAGTACACCTTCTTTTGCCGGAATATAATCTTCATGTATTTTAACACTAGAATTTAATAAATCTAATTTTTCTTTAATTATTTTATCTTCAATCTTGCCTTCTAAAGATATTCCTAAAAAATAGACTTTTTTCAAAAGACCTTTGTCATAATTATTTAATGTAGAAAATTTATTATGTAAATCACTTATATATGTGATGCTTCCATTAAGTTGTGATTCTCTATTAAAAGGATATTTTCTTTGAATTAAATCATCCCAATCATCATGAAATTTATCCGGTAATTCTTCTTCAGGTTTTGCGCTTCTAACTAAAGATAGATAATTTTTATCATTTTTGTTTTCCCCAATTGAAATACCTGTTAAATCCCAAATAATGTTATTATTATCATTTTTATAATAAGAATTTTTGGTAACTAAATAACTATCATCTTCAATTTTAAAAAATTCATTATTATATGAAACTTCAAAATTTTCACAATTGAATGAAACCTTATTTTCATTATATGAAAAATTATATGATTTAAAAATATCCGGGATATATTCTATTTGTTTAAAAAAATCTTTCCATTGAACAAAAGTACCGTTATATGAATAATAAATATAATTAGTGTATTCCTTAATATCGATTAATAGATCATTATCAATATTTTGAATATCTCCTATATAAAACATTCCAATCCTTCCTGAAGGTGTAGGTAATGAAAAAATAACCATTTTGGAATTTGCAAATTCTAAAAGCCATGTTTCAACTATCCATTTTCTCTTATAACGATCAATATATACATATTTTTCAAAAGGTTCACCTAGAGAAATTATTCTAATTTGTTTTGTACCAAAATTCCTATTCAAAGGATATCCTTTTAAAAATGTTTCTATAAATAATTTAGAATCTTCATAAACTTCTTTTATAGACATATTATCAGGTTTCCTAAATTCATATAGTCCAAGATTTTTCAGTCCTCCATAATTCATATACCCATTTTTATTTAGTTGAGCCTCTTTTATGTCAGTAGGCCTATAAACATCCCATATTCCATCATTTTCATTCTCTAATATTAAATGGGGGAAATAAATCGATTTATTAAAATGCAGCAAATTAAAAGAATTAACACCATTTGGAAAAATAACATTGCTATATTTTTCCAGCAGTTTATCTTTTAAATATTCACTCATTCCTTTATTTATTTTTACATTTTCTTCTCTTAATTTTTTATAATGCAAAGGTAAAATAATTTCTTTATCAAATTTCTCCGGTCCATATCTTTTAGTAGTAATTAAAAGATTGTAATTATCAAATTTATGATATATTGCTGTATTTTCTTTTGCATTTAACAGTTCCGAAATTGGCAATGCATAATTTAAATTTTCATCCTGACTTTTCCTTAAAACTATACCAATTACTTCACCATTTTCATTTAATAAAGGCCCGCCGCTATTTCCCGGAGATGCTGCTGCAGAAAACCTAATCCAATCCCAGGATCCTGTTTCCGTCTCTTTTGTTAAAGAAGTTAAAAGACCGTCCCGGATAACTATACCATCGCCAAGTGCATTTCCCACTGCAAAAACTTTGGTATTAAGCTTAATATCAGAATTTATTTTTAAAAACCTTGAAGAAAATTTTGTTTTTGTTGTAAATAAAATATAATCCCTGTAATTAGAATATTTTATTACCTGATCTACCTCTGTAACATTTCCATTCCTATCACGAATAAAAAGATCACCCCAGAGAACCTGAGCATCAAGTCCAACAACATGTGCAGCAGAAATAAAAGTATTCTCTGAAATTGCAAATGCTGTACCAATCGAATAATATTCATCAACCCTTAAAGGATAATTCAATGTATCCCAGGGTAATTCTTCTTCATAAATTATTGGATCTTCACGTATTTCTGATTCTCTATTATTTTTTATTTTTTCTTCTTTTGTATAAGGATTATCAAATGGTTTTTTTACTAATACTTCATAAACGCTATCATATACTAATTCAATAGTATCTGTGTTTAATTGGATAGAAGATTGAGCATTTAAATAAATCGAGTTATAAATAAATAATGAAATAAATAATATTATATAAATAAATATTTTCTTATTCACAAATACTCCTAAAAATTAATTTAAAAATAAATTCTATTAAATAAATACTACTATGTCAAGAAATTAAACAAAGCACTTAAATTCTTTTACATAAAACTTTTAAATATTATGCGTATAATATTTAAAAGAAAATTTTTGAGAGATTAATCAATATAATGGAGGGGATATATTTGCTAGATTTTAAAAGCTGTATATTGATCTGGTATTATACTTCCAGATAAAAATGCACTGCTTAATAATCTAAAGTTCATATATCCCTTCCTTAATTTATTTTTATATTACACCTTCTTTTATAAGTGTATTATAAATTCCTTTTGTATTACTCTCTTTTCCTTGAATTATAAATTTTTTCATAAAAGGCTTTAGCATAATATTTTTTACTATCCTTGTTGATAATTTTTGTAATGCATATTTTTTCTTGTTTTTTATATCATCAACAAGTTTTTTGCCAAGTAAAAATGCATCTTTTAAACTCTCCGGAAATTTAGAAATATCATCACCTTTTACACCAACACCAATAAATCCGGAAGAATATCCTCTTTTAAAAATACCACTATAAGACATATAAGACAGTCCTTTTGCAATTTTTTTTGCAATGTTCCCGCCAGCTGTTGATACTCCAACAACATATTTTTCTCCTAATGCAGAAGAAGTCAAATATTCAAACATTCCTAGTCTTTCGATAAGATTTCTTAATAGAGCATTGAAAGTATACCCATATACAGGTGAGCCTATAACAAGACCGTCAGCATTTTTAATTTTATCCCTGATTTCTTTAAAATCATCATTTATTACACACTCCTCTGTTCGCATGCAACTCATACAACCTCTACAAAATTCTATATTTTTTTCATATAAAAAGATCTCCTCTGTTTCTGCACCATTACTTTTTGCACCTTTTAAGACTTCACGCAATAAACCTGCAGTATTTCCATTTTTCCTTGGACTGCTTAATAAACCTATAATTTTCATTTTAACCTCCAATTAAAATTAATAAAAAAATAATTGACAATCACTAGCTTAAAAAATATACTTAAAGTAGCAATAAAATACTTTTGGTATATTTAGTATACTAAGAGTATACTTTAATAATCCTAATTTGTCAATAGTAAAAGGAATTTTTTTGAAAAATCTATCAAGAAAAGAGAGAGAAAAACTTACTCGAAAAAACGAAATAATAGAAGCAGCAAAAAAACTATTTTGTATCAATGGATTTGATAATACATCTATGGATGATATAGCTAAAGAAGCAGAATTTACCAAAAGAACAGTATATCAATATTTTAAAGGAAAAAATGATCTATGTTTTGCAATCGCTTTTGAAGGTTTTAAAAAAATGTTTGAAACTGCTACAGAAGCAAGCAAAAAAGGAAAAACAGGTTTTGAAAAAGTTTATTTATCATGTTTTGGATATTATAAATTTTATTTAGAAAATCCCTGTTTATTTAAATTAATAAATAAAATTGGATATTTTAAAACAAATAATTCACCTCAAAGAGACGAATGGTTAGAATATGATAATAATATGTTTAAGAGATTTGAACAAATAATAAAACTTGGACAGGATGACGGCAGCATAAAAAAAAATATTAATCCTCAAATGACTGCTTATTCGATAGCTTTTATGTCAACAGGATTTTTTCATCAATTATTAGAAACCGGAAAAACCTTTATATCTCATTTTAATTTAAGTGAAGAAAAATTTGTTGAATATTCACTAAATCTATTTTTAGATTCAATAAAAGCAAAATAATAATTTAATTTTAAATATTTCTTTTCAATAAATATAAATAGCGAGTGAGGGGAATCGGCGCGACAGTCGTATCTTCCTGATACTTCATTCTACGCCGCTCCCTTTCGCTAAATCAGACATCGTGTCTGATTTCCAGGAAAAATTTCATATTATGAACTTTTTCCTGTCGCTCAAGGGCTTCGATTCCCCTATTTTATAAAAAATTATTAATCCTAACTTTTCATTAAAACCGGCTTATTAAAAATTTACAATAAATATAAATAGCGAGTGAGGGGAATCGAACCCCCGTTACTGGCTTGGGAAGCCACCTTTCTGCCATTGAAATACACTCGCAATTTTATATAAAAATATATAAAATTATATAAAAAATCAATAATTTTTATAGATCAATATTTGTATAAAATAATTAATAATTAAAATGGTCCATCTGCTAAATGCTCCTTATTTATCCATGAAAAATATTCTCCATTAAATTTAACTCTTTCAATATCCTCATTATCATTTTTATGAAAAATTTTAACAGATAATGAAATTTTACCGTTTGATTTTTTAACTACTCTATTTTTAAATTTATCCCAGGAATGAATATCTATAAATTTACATATTGCATAAAAATCCTTATTTATCGGTTTATTATACACAATATTACTATTATGAACTGCAGTTTGAGCATCTATTTTTTCCTGTAATAATTTTAATGATATAAAGCCCCAACCTGTAAGTACTGCCAAAGAATATAAACTCCCGGCAAATGCAGTTCCTTTATCATTGTGATTATTATTTAAAGGCGCATTAATAATTAGTTTTTGATTATTAAAATATTCAACTTTTAATCCCAGTTTCTTTGTTATTGGAATATTTTTATTTAAATAATTTTGTAAAAAGGCAATATTTTCTTTTATCATACTTTTATCCTTAAATTTCTTTTCAAGTTATTTCACTTAAGTAAATGATATAAAAATCTCCTAAAGAATAAATATAATACTAAAACATTTACTAAAAATAAAATGTATTACATAATTTTTTAAAAAAAATCAATTAGTTATAATATATATTTTATTTTTTTTAAAAAAAATTATTTATTTTATTAATAAAAAAGGTTGACACTAGGTCAATTACAGCCTAGAATAGACTATAGAGGACAATAAAGGACTATCAATGAAAACAGAAAAATATAATGATATAATGACTTTAAATGAAGCTGCAAAGTATCTAAAAATATCAGAAAAATCTGTTATACGTATGGCTCAAAAAGGTGAAATACCAGTTACTAAAATAGCAAGCCAGTGGCGATTTATGAAAGCTGTTATAGATGACTGGTTAATATCCAGGATGGATATTTCAAATCAATCAAATATATCAGATATAATCAGTAAAAATGGAATACGGCTGCCTATATCACGTCTTATTAAAACAGAAAATATTCTACTAAATATTAAATCAGGAAATAAAGAATTAATATTAAAACAGCTTATTAAACCTTTAATTGTAACCAATCAAATAAAAGACGAACAAAATTATCTAAAATTATTATTAGAAAGAGAAGAAATTGTATCAACAGCAATAGGTAAAGGCATTGCAATCCCGCATATACGTAATCCAAAACAGTATCCAATTACCTTACCTTCAATTATTATTGGAGTATGCAGACAAGGAACAGATTTTCATTCTTATAACGGTGAAAAAACATATATTTTTTTTCTGGTATGTTCTGACTGTGAAGTAGTGCATTTAAAAATAATGGCTAAAATTGCATATTTAACAAAAAACACAAGTATGCTAAGTAAAATGAAAAAGGCAAAAAATTCAAATGAAGTATTAGCTGAAATTATAAAATTAGATCAAGAAATTGATATTTGACAAAACATGGAATTATAAGAGCTGTTAGCTCATCCAAAATATTATAGTAAAACTAACAGGTACGACATACGTCTCGCATGTCGCAACAACCGAGACAGTTGTCGTGCCGAATATTATAGGAGATATAACGTGAAACTTTCTAATTATCTTAATAAAAACAATATTACTTTTAACATCCAACCTGATGACAAGTTCAAATTATTAGAAAAACTAATTGATTTTTTAACTGATTCAAATAAATTAAAAATCAAAGAAGAAATAAAAAAAGCAATAATAAAAAGAGAACGTCTGGAAACTACTGCAATTGGAGGAGGCATTGCAATCCCTCATGCTAAAATAAAAGGCATAAAAAATACTTATGTTGCTTGCGCTATAATAAAAGATGGTGTTGATTTCAAATCATTAGACAGTAAACCGGTAGATTTATTTTTTATAATGATATCATGTTCCAGTGATCCTGACGCTCATATTAAAGCTCTCTCTAAATTAGCAGGGATATTAAATAATAAAGAAATATGTAAAAAAATCAGAAAAGCCACCTCCCCTGGAGAAGTTTTAAAAATAATAAAAACATATGAAAGGGGTTGAATATGAAAATAATACAATACATTGATAAAAACTTTAAAAGTTTAAATCCAATGATAAAAATGAAAGATATAGCAAAAATATTCTATAAAACTAATCAGCATATAATTATAGTTGAAGAAGATGAAAAATATCTGGGAGTTATCAGTGTTGATAGTCTCTTTTTAGCTTTATTACCCCCTAGTCTTGATTTATTAGACAACTACGCTTTTATAAAAGATTTTGGAGCATTAGAAAATGAATTTTTAGATCAATCAAAAATAAATTTATTTGTAGCAGAAGATCTTATGAATATTCATTATCCTATATTAAATCCTAATGATTCTATCCTAAAAGCTGTTGCTATTTTACACTATAAAAAATTAAGAGCAATACCGGTTGTTGAAGATGAAAAAATTCTTGGAATTATAACAAGGAATGCAATATGCAAAGCTATATCTATTCAATAATTATAAAGGATTTTATATGAGTCTTATAAGTGCAGTTATTATTTTTTTATTAGCCTATTTCATTATTATCTCAGAAAAAATACATCGAACAAAAATTGCTCTTTTAGGAGCATGTTTATTAATTGCTTTTAAAGTATTTCATCTTGATAAAGCTATTCATTATATTGATTTTAATACAATTTTCTTATTAATTGGAATGATGATACTTGTAAATATTATAAAAGAAACAGGTCTTTTTGAATATCTTTCAATAAAACTTGTTAAATTAGTAAAAGGTAAACCATTAAAAATAATGATAGCATTATCACTATTAACTGCTGTAAGTTCTGCATTTTTAGATAATGTCACAACAGTATTATTGATTTCACCAATTACTATACTTATTACACAAACTCTTAATAAAAATCCAACACCCTTTTTAATTGCTCAAATTTTCTCAGCAAATATTGGTGGTACTGCAACATTAATAGGAGACCCTCCAAATATAGTTGTAGGAGGTGCAAACGGTTTTTCATTTATTGATTTCTTAATTTATCTTGGACCTATTGCTTTAATTACTCTAATAATTATTATTATTTTATTAGCTATTATTTATAAAAAAGAATGGGTATATTATGAAAACACTGAAATGATTTTAAGTGAAATGGATGAAAAAAAAGCAATCAAAGATAATGTTTTATTAATCAAATCTGTAATAATCTTAGGATTAACAATTTTAGCTTTTTTCTTTCATAGTTTATTAAAAATAGAGGCTGGAATTATTGCTTTGACAAGTGCTGTACTGCTTTCTATTATTGGAAAAATAAATATAGATAATGTTTTAGAAAAAGTAGAATGGTCAATAATATTCTTTTTTATTGGATTATTTATTCTTGTCGGAGGACTTGAAGAAGTTGGAATATTAAAAAAAATTGGTATACTAGCTGTATCAGCAACAAAAAACATGATTTTACTTACATTGATCATTTTAATTGTTTCTGCAATATTATCTTCAATAATAGACAATATCCCTTTTGTTATAGCAATGATACCAATATTAAAAGAAATTTCACATTCTATTTTTCCGACTTTATCAGGTTTAGAACTTTTACATTCAAGTATGCCTTTATGGTGGGCATTAGCACTGGGTGCTTGTTTTGGAGGAAATGGGACCTTAATTGGAGCATCAGCAAATCTTGTAGTTTCAGGATTATCTGAAAAAACAAAAGAACCAATTAAATTTTGGAGTTATATTAAGATTGGATTTCCTATTATGATAATTACAATTATCATTGCATCAGTTTATTTATTAATTAGATTTTTTTTATAATCAGTTAAAAATAAAGGGAGGTAATTTAAAAACTAGAATATTTTTTACTTTTTCTTCATCAGATTTTTTAACCACATAACAACTTCTGACTTAGAAACCTTAACTCCAATACTTTTAAAAAAGCTCATAATTTGATGAACTGTACTTGAAAAACCCTTGCCTACTCTACTTGAAATATTTTTAAAATCAAGATTAAAATTTTTACCTAATCCGCGAAAACTTTTGGTCATTTTACTTGTTGCTGAACTAATACTTTTACCCAAAATTTTTGTTGCATCTACTATTGGTTTAAATATATTTTTGCTTTTACCTTTTACTGAAGTATTTTTTTTAGTACTTTTTTTAGTAAACCATTTCTTTTTAGCTGGTGTTTTTGTTGTTATTTTTTTCTGTATTTGTTTTGTTATTGTTTTTTTTGGTCTTTTATTAATAGTTCTTTTTGTGGTGGTTGTTTGACATGATATAAGAAATAAAATTAAAACAGTAAATAAAATAATTTTTTTCTTCAATTTAATCACTCTAATATTATTAAATTTTATCATTTTTTATTCTCGTCAGTATTATATTATAATCTTTACATTATATATTGTAAACCATATTGTAATTTTTTTCATTTTTTTAAATATTTTATATTATTTTTTACACTTGAATGGTAATAATAATAATGATAGTATTTCAATAATTCTACTTTCTAAATTAAAAATTAGATTATGAGAAAAATAATTAATTATAAAATAACTTATTTTATCTTATTAAGCTGGTTATTGATGTTTTATAACTGCAGTAACAAAGAAATAATTATAAGTTATACTGATGGAAATGGTAATATTTTCAACATCAATAACTCTAATAATAAAACTTTAGAATTTAAACCAATAAAACCTCAATTTAGCTCAAGCGGTATATATAATGGCGGAAATTATTCTAAAAATAAAATAACAGACAATCAATATAATGAAATAATATCTGTTATCAATAAAGCAATAAAAAATAAATCAATTCATATTAAAAAAAGGATTAAAAAATCCGGATTAATAACTGTAGAAAAAAATAAAATAAGAAAAACATATATTATTAATCCTAAAGCAATAGAACTGCATGATATAGAATATACTTTTAATAAAATAATTCACAAATAACTACTTACAGAGTAATTATACTCTTTATTATTTCTTGATTTTTTCAAAAAAAAATGATAATTTATAACTAATTAACAATAATATTTATCAAATTAACAAAATAATTTCAAAAATAAATTTTCTCCATTAATATAAATTGATATCACTTATTAAAAAATTTTTTATTTTATTATTATTTTTTAATTTCTTAAAATCATTAAAATACTAATTTTAATTAAATCATTTTTTCAAGGATTTATTATGAATAAAATTATAGAAAAGGTTAAATTAGCAGAAGAAGTTTATATGATGAAAATCAAGGCACCTTTAATTGCAGAAGAGCGTAAACCTGGACAATTTGTAATAATTCAGATAGATACTGACTTTGGGGAAAGAATTCCTCTTACTATTGCTGATGCAGATAAAACAAAAGGCACAATTACAATTATATTTCAAACTGTAGGCAAAACAACACATGAGCTTGCAGAATTAAATCAAGGTGAATCAATATTCAATATACTTGGTCCTCTTGGGCAGCCAACCCATATAGAAAAATTTGGAACAGTTGTTTGTGTTGGAGGCGGAATTGGAGTTGCGCCATTATATCCAATTGCTCAAGGCATGAAAAATGCAGGCAATAAATTAATAATAATAATAGGTGCCCGTAATAAAGAACTGCTTATATTAGAAGATGAAATGCGTAAAATAGCAGATGAACTTATAATCTGTACTGATGATGGATCTTATGGTAAAAAAGCTTTAGTTACTGAGCCCTTAAAAGAGATTTGTATGAAAGAAAAAAAACCTGATCTGGCTGTTGCTATTGGACCGCCAATAATGATGAAATTTTGCTCTGAAACCACTAGGCCATTTGATGTTCCAACATTTGTATCTCTTAATACAATTATGATTGACGGAACTGGAATGTGCGGAGGATGCAGAGTTACAGTTGGTGAAGAAACAAAATTTGTATGTGTTGACGGGCCGGAATTTGACGGACATAAAGTTGACTTTGATAATATGATGCTTCGATTAAATGCTTATAAAAATCATGAAGATGAAGCTCATGACCAATGCCATCTTGATTTGGAAATTGCAAAAAAAAGGAGTCGTCATGACTGAAAAGACACTTAATTATGAAAAAAATGTTATTTTCTTTGACTTGAGGTGCATGACGACTCCATCAACGAACAATTGCTCTTGGCAATTTTCTAAGGAGAACAGCTAATGCATCATACACCTGAAGAATTACAAAAAAACGCAAAAGAAATTCTTAATAAAATTAAAGGAACTGATTTAAAACCTAAAGATAGAATGAATCTTCCGCAACAGGACATGCCATCTCAATCACCTGATGTAAGAATAAAAAATATGGAAGAAGTAACCTATGGATATTCTGAAGAACAGGCGCAGGTTGAAGCACTCAGATGTTTACAGTGTAAAAATGCTCCATGTATTGAAGGCTGCCCGGTACTAATAGATATTCCTGGATTTATACAGGCAATAGCAGATAAAGATTATCAAAAATCAATTGATGTAATAAAAAAAACCAGCTTACTCCCGGCAATATGCGGAAGAGTATGCCCACAGGAAGAACAATGTCAAAAGTTCTGCACTGTTGGAAAAGGATTAAAAGACATAAATCTGTCAGTCTCAATTGGAAGATTAGAAAGATATGTTGCTGATCTTGAAAGAGAAAAAGGAAAATCGTCTATACCTCAAATTAAACCTTCAACAGGTAAAAAAGTTGCAGTTATTGGAACAGGACCTGCTGGAATAACAGTAGCAGCAGATATCAGAAAACAAGGTCATGAAGTAGTTGTATTTGAAGCTTTTCATAAACCAGGCGGTGTTATGATATATGGAATTCCGGAATTTCGTCTTCCAAAAAAAATAGTTCAAGCTGAAATTGATACTTTAAAAAAAATGGGTGTAAAAATAGAATGTAATTTTTTAGTTGGAAAAACAAGAAAACTAAAAGATCTTTTAGAAAAAGATGGTTTTGATGCAGTATTTGTCGGAACTGGCGCCGGACTTCCAAAGTTTATGCACATAGAAGGTGAAAATCTTGTTGGTGTTTTTTCTGCAAATGAATATCTTACACGTACTAATTTAATGAAAGCATATGATAAAGGAAAAGCTGACACACCTATTTTTAAATCAAAAAAAGTTGCAGTACTTGGAGGCGGAAATGTTGCAATGGATGCTGCACGTATGGCAAAAAGACTTGGCGCAGAAGAAGTAAATATTGTATATCGTAGAACTGAAAAAGAAATGCCGGCAAGGGTTGAGGAAGTAGAACACGCAAAAGAAGAAGGAATTAATTTACATATATTAAAAAATGCAAAACGTATTTTAGGAAATGAAAAAGGAAGAGTTGTTGGTATTGAATGTTTGAGTTATGAATTAGGAGAACCTGATGACTCCGGTAGAAGAAGACCTATAGTAATAGAAGGAAGCGAGTCAATCATGAACCTGGATACTGTAATAGTTGCCATAGGTAATGACTCCAATCCATTAATAAAACAGACAACATCAGAAATCGAAACAAATAAATGGGGAAATATAATTACTGATGAAAACGGAAAAACCTCTATGAATAGAGTTTATGCAGGCGGTGATATTGTGCTTGGTGCAGCAACAGTAATCCTTGCAATGGGAGAAGGACGAAAAGCAGCAGATAGTATTAATAAATTGCTGGCTGAATAATAGTTTACCAATAAAAATTATTGATTATTTAAAATAAAAAAATCATGAATAATAATAAAATTATTAATTCTATTTTAATCTCCATCTTTTTATTTTCTTTATTTAATATAAATGCTAATGAAATATTAAATATCCCGAATGAATTTATAATCTTTGCAAAAGAATCATCAAATAATGAAATAAACGAAACTAATATTATTAATCATTTGTTATACTTGGAGATGAAATTAACAGATAAAAATAAAACCGCAAAAGCATATAAAATTTTAGGCGAAATAATACAAAAAATAAAAAAAGAAATAAAAAATAATTTAACTCCAAAAGAAAAACTAATTAATACATTTTATATTTTAAAAAATACTTTCAATTTTAATTATAATGAATCCAGTACTGATTTATTTATAAATAACATTATAAATAAAAACACAAAATGTGATACAAGTGCTTTTATTTACCTTGCAATATCTCAAGAAATGAATTGGCCTATCAGCTGTATATTATTACCAAATCATATGTTTATCAGATGGAATGAAGGAACAGATATAATTAATTTCGAAACTACAAATTCTGGATTCTACCAAGATGAATTTTATATTAATGAATATAATATTACAAATTCTAATATAATAAAATGTTCTGAAAAAGAACTTATCGGTTATTTTAATTATAAAATTGGAAATATAAAATTTGAAATAAATGAGCACAAAGAAGCCTTATTATATTTTAATAATGCAATAGAATTAATTAATAATTGCTCAAGTTTTTATTATAACCGAGGAATAGTAAAAAATAAATTAAAAGATTATTCAAATGCTATAATTGACTTTAATAGAGCAATTGAATTACATAAAAACAATTGCAATATTTATTTCGGTAGAGGAAATGCAAAATATGAATTAAAAGATATTTACGGTGCAATAGACGATTATGATAAAGCTTTAGAACTAAATAAAAATTTATATGAAGCACTTTTTAATCGAGGAATGATTAAAAATGAGATTAAAGATTATTATAGCGCTATTGAAGATTTTAAAAAAATCATAAATATAAATAAAAATAATTTTAAATTTTATAATATTCTTGGTGATTTATACTATAAAATAAAAGATTATTACTCAGCAATAGATGAGTATACAAAAGCTATAGAATTAAATAACAAATTTTTTAATGGATATTATAACCGCGGTATAGCAAAAAAAGAATTACAGAATTACCATGACGCTATAAATGATTTTACCAAGACTATTGATTTAAACAATAATTTTGCTGAAGCATATCTAGAAAGAGGAATTGCTTATTATAATTTAATAAAAACTGAACAAGCAATAGATGATTTTAAAAAAGCTATAAGTATTAAACCTGATTTAATATCAAATATCCCTTTAGAAATTAAAAATAAATTAAAGTAATTTATTATTTTAAATAATAAAAAAGGAGTAAATTTATGCTACCATTATTATTAGACGGAAAAGCTCTAGCAAAAAAAACTGAAGAAAAGCTTAAACAAAGAGTAGAAAAAATAAAACAACAAAGCGGTAAAACTCCAATTTTAGCAACAATATTAGTTGGAAATGATCCTGCTTCAGAAACTTATGTAAAAATGAAAGGAAATGCATGCGAAAGAGTTGGTATGCAGTCTTTAAAAATTACTCTTCCGGAAAGCTCTACAACAGAAGAAGTAATTTCAAAAATTAACGAATTAAATGAAAAAGATGATGTTCGGGGAATCCTGTTACAGCATCCTGTACCGGCACAAATTGATGAACCGGCCTGCTTTAATAGTATAGCTTTAGACAAAGACGTTGACGGAGTCACTTCATTAGGCTTTGGTAAAATGGCATTAAAAGAAAAAGCATTTGGCAGTGCTACTCCTATTGGAATTATGACAATACTAAAGGATTATAATATTAAAATTGAAGGAAAAGAAGCAGTAATTGTCGGGAGAAGCCCAATTCTAGGAAAACCAGTAGCTATGATGCTATTAAATGAAAATGCAACTGTTACAATTTGTCACTCAAAAACAGATAATTTAGCAGAAGTTGTTAAAAGAGCAGACATAATTGTTGGCGCTGTAGGAAAACCTAAATTTATAAAAGCCGAATGGATAAAGAAAGGTGCTGTTTTAATAGATGCGGGATACAATCCGGGAAATGTTGGTGATATTGATTTAGAAAATGCTATACCACTTTGTTCTGCTTACACTCCTGTCCCGGGGGGCGTTGGACCAATGACAATTGTATCATTAATTAAACAAACTGTAGAATCAGCAGAAAATTATTATAATATTTAGTTATATATTTTTATTATTTTATAAACATTAATTTAAGCTCTGTCCCTCATAATTTTTTTATTTTTTAAAAAATTTAAATTTCAAATATTTATTACTTTATCTAAAAACCTTGACAACATCATTAAATCTCATATCATTAATGTATAATTAAATTTTAGTATATTAATTGCTTATTTAACGCGTTTAGCATTTTTTTTAATAAAATGACTTAACTTGTTTTTATTTGGAGCAACTTTTTCTTATGAAAAAGATTTTAAACAAACCTTATAAAATATTAGTCATAGACGACAACAAATCAATAAATAATATAATTCAAAAAATTCTCATCGAATTAGGCTATGAAACACATGGAGTTTATTACGGTAAAGATGCTATTAAATGGGCTAAAGAAAATAATGATTTTATTATTTTACTTGATTATATGCTTCCTGACATGTATGGAAAAGAAGTTATTGAACATATTACAAAATTTAAAGAAAAGGTTTATTTTATTATTTTAACCGGTTATGGAGATGAAAAAACAGCAGTTGAAATGATGAAAAAAGGAGCATTAGATTATATTGTAAAAGAAGAAAATTTTATTGAATTTATTCCTGCTTTAATAGAAAGAGCTATTAATAAAATCAATCAAGATAAAAGAATTGAATTTATAGAATCTAAACTGAAAACTCAAAATGAACTTCTTAATAATATCACATCTAATCTGCCAAATTATATTTACTGGAAAGACATTGATTTAAAATATCTTGGATGCAATAAAAACTTTGCCAAATTATTTAACTTAAAAAATAATTCAGAAATTATTGGAAAAACTGATTATGATCTTGAATTAAAAAAGATTGATTTGGAATCTATGATAAAATTTGATAGAGAAATTTTAGAAACAGGCAACACTCTTGTTGGTATTGAAGAAATTTATATTAAAGAATTAAATAGTAAAATAGCATTGTTAACTAATCGAATCCCTATTAAAAACAATAATGGAATTATTACTGGAGTTATTTTTATAGGTACTGATACATCAGAACTTAAAGAAATAGATGAAACAATAAGGACTAATGAAGCGCAATTTAAAGAATTATTTAATAACATGAGCAGTGGAGTTGCTGTATTCTCAGCTATTAACAATGGAGAATATTTTATCTTATTAGATTTAAATCAAGCTGGACAAAGAATAGATAATTTAATTAAAAATAACATTATTAAAAAAAATATATTAGAAATTTACCCAAATTCAAAAAAATCCGGATTATTTGAATTAATCCAAAATGTATATTTAACTGGTAATCCAAAACAGCAGTATATTGCTGAAGAAAAAAATAATAAAATCTGCTTTAAAGATGTATATGTTTATAAACTTCCTACAGAAAATATAGTAGTTGCTTATGATGATATTACTGAAAGAAAACAAAATCAGGAATTACTCGAGGAATATAGGCTGGCTATCGAATCATCAAAAGATATGATTGTAGCAATTGATAAAAATTATAAACTACTTTTTACAAATCAAGCATTATTAAATAATTTTAACATAAAGAGAAAAAATATAATTGGAGGACATGCAAAAGAGTTATACGATGAAAAAACCTATAAAAACATAATTAAACCAAATCTAGATGCTTGTTTAAAAGGAGATACAAGACAATTTGAAATGGAGGTAAAATTTAAGAAAGAGAAATTAAGAACAGTACTAATAAACTATTATCCTTTAAAAATAGATATTACAAAAAAAGAAAATAAAGGTGTAGTAGCAATAATAAGAGATATTACAGATCGTAAACATGATGAAAATAAATTAAAAGAACAGT
>CAZYID010000002.1:27141-46295 GCA_964646595.1 uncultured Spirochaetales bacterium
TCTTCTCCTAATGCAATTTTAGTTTTTGACCTTGATTTAAATATTATTGACTGTAATGCAAAAACAATAGAAATGTTTAGAGTTCAAAACAAAAATAATATTATTGGTAAAAATGCAGCAAAATTTATTATAAATAATGATAGAAATAAAATCTTTGAAACTGTCGAAAATGTGAAATCGACCGGTATTATTAGAAAAAATGAAATTACATTAGTAAAACAAAATGGGATTGAATTTATTGGTGAAATCTCATTTAGCCTTATCAGAAGCGTTTCAGATGAACCTTTGCATTTTGTTGCAATAATTATAGATATTACTAATAGAACAGTTTTTGAAACAAGACAAAAATTTCTAATAAATATATTGCAGCTTTTAAATAAAAAAGAAAAAGGTATAAATATTATTAAAGAGATCATAATTCTATTAAAAAACTTCATAAAAATTGAAGCAGTAGGTATTAGACTTAAAGAAAATGATGATTACCCTTTTTATGAAACAAGTGGTTTCCCCAAACATTTTATTGAAAATGAGAATTTTTTATGCGAAAAAAATAAAAATGATAAAATAATTATTGATAAAAACGGTAAGCCAATTTTACATTGTATCTGCGGTAATATAATAAATAAAAAAATAGATCCCAAAAGCAAACTTTATACAAAAAATGGAAGCTTTTGGACTAACAGTTTAACTGAGGTTCTTTTAACAACCACTGATTTAGAAAATCAAACATTGTTTATAAACAAATGCCAAAAAGAGGGTTATGAATCAATAGCAATAATACCTCTTCAATCAGATAAAGAAATAATAGGTTTCGTACATTTAAATGATAAAAGAAAAAACATGTTTTCTTTAGATATTATTGAATTTTTTGAAAATATAGGAGAATCTATAGGTATTGCTCTTGATAGAATAAAAGCAGAAGAAGAAATAAAAAATTCAGAAATAAAATTTTATACAGTTTTTCTTTCTAATTCAAATTTAATGGCAATTACTTCTCTTGAAAATAATAAATTTATTGATGTAAATAATTCGTTTTTAAATATTTTAGGATATGAAAAAAGTGAAGTTATTGGTCATACTTCAAAAGATCTTAATATTTTTACTAATCAAGAAGATCGTAATAAAGCAATGTTAATATTAAAAAAAAATAATAAACTTATTAATTTTGAAAGCACACTTTATACAAAAACAAAAAATATAAAAAATTTTATTTTTTCGGGAGAAATAATTGATTTACATAATAAAAAATTTCTTATAATTGTTGGCGTTGATATTACAGAAAGAAAAAAAGCAGAAAAAGCATTAAAAGAAAGTGAACAAAGATTTAAAGAGTTATTTGATAATATGAGCAGTGGTGTTGCTATTTATACGCCTGTTGATAATGGCAAAGATTTTATTATTAAAGATTTTAATAAAAGCGGTGAAAGAATGGATGATATAAAAAAAGAACAAATAATTGGAAAAAGTGTTCAAAAAATCTTCCCCGGAATAAAAAATTTCGGATTATTTGATGTATTCCTGCGTGTTTATAAAACCGGTAAACCAGAATTTTTACCAACAAGCTTATATAAAGATAAAAGAATTTTCAGTTGGAAAGAAAACTATGTATATAAACTGCCGTCTGATGAAATTGTTGCTGTATATGATGATGTTACTAAGCGTAAACAAGCTGAAGAAGAACTTAAAATATTAAATGAAGAGCTTGAAGAAAGAGTATTAAGTCGAACACAACAATTAGAAGAAGCAAATAATGAACTTGAGTCTTTTGCATATTCTGTTTCACATGATCTTAGAGCACCGCTAAGACATATATATGGATTTACAGAACTTCTAATGAAAGAAATTAATATACAATTGCACGACAAAGAAAAAAGATATTTTAATAACATTATTAACTCTGCAAAAAATATGAGTCAATTAATAAATGATTTACTGCAGTTTTCTAGATTAGGTAGATTTAAATTAAATTATTCATTAGTTGACTTTAAACTACTTATTGAAGATTCAAAAAATGTTTTATCTGATGAAATTAAAAACAGAAAAATAACATGGAATATTAAAAAGCTTCCAAAAATAAACTGCGATTTATCAATGATGAGACAGGTTGTAGTAAACTTAATTTCAAATGCTGTTAAATATACAAAAAAAAGAGAGGAAGCTGTAATTGAAGTTGGAACAATAGAAAAAAATAAAAAAGAGATTATTTTCTACATAAAGGATAATGGTGTTGGATTTAATATGGAGTATTTAAATAAATTATTTGGAGTTTTTCAACGACTGCATAGTGATAAAGACTTTGAAGGAACAGGTATAGGACTTGCAATTATTAAAAGAATAATTATCAGACACGGAGGCAATGTCTGGGCAGAAGGAAAAATAAATAAAGGTGCAACCTTTTATTTTTCCTTACCAATTTAAAATTTTATTACATAAATAGTTATAAATAAAACTTCATTAAATTTTATACTTATGCTACTACTTATAAATAAAGGGGGAAATAATAATGAAATTAAAAAAAATTTTATTCGCTGGTATAATTGGCGGTATTATAAATGTAATTATAGGTAACACTTTAATTTTTTTTACTACCAATATTCTTAATAATATTTTTAATTTTCAAGTTCCAGAATTATTTAAATATCCATACAACTTAATGTTACCTGTATTATCAGTAGTTATTGCTTTTATATGGGCTATAGCTTATGCTATAATAAATAAAGGCATACCTGGTAAAATAGCTATTTTTAAAGGAATATTTTTCAGCTTTTTATTATGGTTTGTGGGCTCAGTTCCACAAAACATGATAGAATACTTAGCAAATGGACATATTTATTATTTATTTAAAATTCTTCCGGAATTAATTCAGTATATTATAGTTGGTTTTACAATATGTATAGTTTTCGAAACAGTTGATAATAAGAAGAAGGAAGAAAATAATATTAAGAAGGATGATTAAAAAAAAAATAATTATAGCAATAATGTGAAAAACATGTCATTCCCATGAAAATGGGAATCCAATTAATAAACATAAATTCCCGCTTTCGCGGGAATGATATGTTTCCTTCATATCCCTAACTTCTTAATAAATTACTCTTTATGAAAATTATTATAATAATAATCTATACTATCAACAATTGCTTCCCATGAAGCCTCTATAATATTTTCTGATACTCCTACAGTATCCCACGTTCTGATTTTATCTGTTGTAGTGATAAAAACTCTAACTTTTGCCGCAGAAGCTTCTTCCGGGTTTAATACACGAACTTTATAATCAATTAAATGTATATTATTGATAAAAGGATAAAATGACAAAAGAGCATCACGTAAAGCTTTATCAAGAGTTTCAACAGGACCTATACCTACACCTGCGCCCATTAATGTTTTATTTTTCATTGAAAGGAATATTCTTCCTACAGTTTTAGATGGTGTTTCACCTGTTTTAAATGACTCTAAATGATAATTATTTAATTCAATAATGCTTTTATAACGACCTAACACTTTTAGTATTAATAAATCAAAAGATGCTTCAGCTGCTTCGTATTCATAACCGAGATTTTCTTTCTCTTTTAATTGTTTTATTAATTCTTTGACTTCATCAGAGTTCTTATCAAATTCACCATATTTTGTTAATTTTTTTATAATTGTTGATTTCCCTGCTAATTCCGAAAGAATAATCTTTCTTTCATTCCCTACAAGAACGCCATCTATATGTTCCATTAATGTTGGAGCTTTTGAAATAACATCTGCATGCTGACCAGCTTTATGACTGAATGCTGCTTCTCCTACATACGGCTGTCTTTTATTTGGAATAATATTAGCTTTTTCAAAAACATACCTGGACAACAAAGTTAAATGCTTTAGTTTATCATTCATATTTGTTTTTAACTTTAATTTTAATGCAATATTTGGCACTATAACACATAGATTTGCATTTCCGCATCTTTCACCCCAGCCGTTTATTGTTCCCTGGACATGCATTGCACCATTCTCAATAGCAGCAATAGAATTAGCAACCGCGCATCCTGTATCATTATGAAAATGAACACCTAAAAGATTAAGTTCATTTTTTGGAAGTTCATTAATAATTTTTATTACTTCTGAAGGCAGTATTCCGCCATTTGTATCACAAAGCACTAAAGCATCTGCACCGGCTTGTGTTGCAGTTTTAAGAATTTTTAAAGCATACTCAGGATCATCTTTATATCCGTCAAAAAAATGTTCTAAATCAAAAAAAGTCTCTCTGCCTTTTCGCTTAAAAAAATCTATTGATTCATAAATCATTGCAAGATTTTCTTCCGGGCTTGTTTTTATCACATGCTTAACATGCTCTTTCCATGATTTACCAACAATAATTACAGCCGGAGTTTCTGCATTTAAAAGAGCCTGGATATGCTCATCTTGTTCAGTTTTTTTGCCTGGTCTGCGGGTTGAACCAAAAGCAACTATTTTTGCATGTTTAAACTTTTCCTTTCTTACCCGGTCAAAAAAGGCTGCTTCTTTTTCATTTGATAAGGGAAATCCTCCTTCTATATAATCAACACCCATTTCATCAAGTTCATGAGCTATTTGAAGTTTATCTCCCAGAGTATAACTTACTTCAATTCCCTGCATCCCGTCTCTTAGTGTTGTATCGTAAATAATTATATTTTCCATATTACTTCCATTTTTAAAATTTATTTTTCTTTTGTTATACCATTATACCTATTTAATGCATTCACATAAGCATTTGCGCTAGCTTCTAAAATATCAGTAGAGGACCCCTTACCAATATATTTTTTTTCTTTTATTTCAAGCGCTACAGAAACTTCACCCATAGCCTGCTTACCCGGTGTTAAAGCCTGAACATTATATTCCTTTAAAACTGTTTTGATTCCTGTTACTCTGTCAATTGCTCGAAATATCGCGTCAACCGGACCATCACCTGTAGCTGCTTCTTCATAAATTTTATCTTTTATTTTTATTCTAACTGTAGCAGTTGGTATAGATACATTTCCGGAAAGAATATTAAAATATTCTAAAAAATAAACCGAGGATTTTCTACTTAACTCATCACCTATGATTGCATAAAGATCCTCATCATATATTTCTTTCTTTTTATCTGCTATTACTAAAAATCTTTCATAGGCAGATTTAAGTTCTTTATCAATTAGAGATAATCCAAGTTCTTCAATTCTTGTTTTAAATCCATGCAAACCTGAATGCCTCCCTAAAATAAGTTTACTTGAATGTCTACCTACTGACTCGGGAGTCATAATCTCATATGTTTCTCTATGTTTTATAAAACCATCCTGGTGAATACCTGACTCATGAGCAAAAGCATTATCTCCAACAATTGGTTTATTTCTAGGTATAGGAAAACCAATGATATTAGATAATAATTTTGATGAATTATATATCTGTTTTGTATCTATACTTGTAGTAAAAGGAAGTAAATCCTTTCTGACATTTAATGCCATAACAAATTCTTCTAATGCTGCATTTCCGGCTCTTTCACCAATACCATTTAATGTGACTTCAACCTGTCTTGCTCCATTTCTAACTGCAGCAATTGTATTTGCCACACCCAGCCCCAGATCATTATGACAATGAACTGATATTATTGCTTTATTTATATTTGGAACACCTTCTAATATATTTTTTATAAAATTACCATATTCTTCAGGAAGCGAATAACCCACAGTATCCGGAATATTAATTATTGTTGCGCCAGCATCAATTACTTTTTCTACTATTTTACATAAAAAATCGAGCTCACTTCTTGTTGCGTCTTCCGGTGAAAATTCTACTTCTGCAACTTTATTTCTGGCATATTTTACTGCTTTAACAGCCATTTCAATTACTTCTTCCGGCTTTTTTTTGAGTTTATACTGCATATGAATCGGTGAAGTTGCTATAAAAGTATGTATTCTTGGATGCTCTGCGCTTTTAATTGCTTCATAAGCACTATCCAGATCCTTTTGCACAGCTCTGGCTAAAGCTGCAATTTTAATGCCCTTTACATCTTTTGAAATCATTTCGCATGCTTTAAACTGCTGAGGCGATGACACCGGAAAACCTGCTTCAACAATATCAACACCCAGTCTAGCCAATTGAGATGCAATCTCGTACTTTTGCTCTAATGTCATAGAAGCACCGGGAGACTGCTCTCCATCTCTTAATGTAGTATCAAAAACATGGATTTTTTCCATAAAAATCTCCGTTATATAAATATTGTTTATCAATTTTGCATATAAAAGTCAAGAATATAAACTTATGAAAAACAAAATGATAACAATGAACTAAAACCCGATGTTTCCATAGAAGGGCTCATACGCGAAAACAAGGAGTCTTGACTCCTTGTTAAACCTGCAATGGGTCAAGACCATTGTTTCCATTTGAAGAAATATATTTTTGAATAACTTTAACAGCCTGTAAATTTTCTTTAATATCATGAACTCTGATTATACTTACTCCGTTTAAAATTGCTATTGTATTTAAAGCAACTGTACCGCTTATTCTAAATTCCGGTTCAGCATCAGCAACTTTGCCGATCATAGATTTTCTGGAAATACCAGCTAAAATCGGGCATCCTATTTTATTGAATTTCTGTAAATTATTTAAAAGCACATAATTATCATCCAGGCTTTTTCCAAATCCAAATCCAACATCTATAATTATATCTTGAATGCCTTTTGCTTTTAAAAATTTAACTCTCTCATTTAAAAAACCGTAAATATCTTCAACAACATCATTATACTTTGGATCAATCTGCATATTTTTTGGAGTACCCCTAATATGCATAACAATGCATTTAGATTTATATTTTGCAGCAACTTCAATCATCAATGGATCAAAAACAAAACCACTTATGTCATTAATTATCTCAGCTCCATTTTTTAATGCTTCTTCTGCAACTTTACTCTTATAAGTATCAATTGATATAATTGTATTAAAATTTTTATTAATTTTCTCAATGACAGGAATTACTCTATCCAATTCTTCATTCAATGAAACAGGCTCGCTAAAAGGCCTTGTTGATTCACCGCCAATATCAATAATATCTGCACCTTCTTTTATCATTGATTCAGCTTGAAATATCGCTTTATCTTTATTGAAATATTTACCGCCGTCACTAAATGAATCCGGAGTAACATTAAGGATACCCATAATATAAATTGAGTTATTATTAAATTTTAAAGTTTTATTTTTAAATTTCATTTTTAGTTTATTTATTGTTATTTTAATTTAACATTTTAATTCTATTATGATAATATAATTTTAAATTAAATATAAAAATGGACAGACTGCAATCCTTTTTGATAAAAAAAAGTAGAAAAATATTTATTCTACAAAGAAATCCAACGACTGTCCTACCAAGAGGAAATAATATTAAATTCTTTAATAATATAAGGAGATTCTATAAATGAATGATATTTATGATTTAATAATTATTGGCGGAGGCCCAGCAGGTCTTGCAGCAAGCATTTACTCAAATCGAGCAGGTTATGATGTTCTTGTTATAGAAAAAGTCGGATTTGGAGGACAGATGGTATTAACAGATCTGATTGATAATTATCCGGGATTTCCAGATGGAGTTAATGGTTTTGAACTTCAAGATAAAATGGTAAAACAGGCTGAAAAATTTAATATGCAAAGTAAATTTGAAGCTGTTAAAAATATAGAAAAAAAAGAAAATTATTTTATTGTAACCACTGATAATAATTCTTACAAATCTTTATCTGTGATAATTGCAAGTGGTGCAAAAAGTCGAAAATTGAGTATTCCGGGAGAAGGTAAATTTACATCCCGAGGTGTAAGTTATTGCGCTACATGTGATGGAGCATTTTTTAAAGAAAAAGATATAATTGTTATCGGAGGCGGAGACACTGCATTAACAGAAGCAATGTATTTATCTAAATTTGGCAAAACAGTAAAAATAGTACATAGAAGAGATAGATTTAGAGCAGTAAAGTCATTAGTAGATCTGGCAGAAAAAAATGAAAAAATAAATTTTATATTTGATTCTATTCCAACTGAAATTAAAGGAGATAACTTTGTTAAATCAATAGTCTTAAAAAATAATAAAACCGGCGAACAAAGTGAAATTAATGTTGACGGTGTTTTCATTTTTGTCGGACTTGATCCTAATACTGATTTTGTAGACAAATCAATATTAGATGAAAGTAACTATATAATTACTGATATATGTATGGCTACAAAAATTGAAGGATTATTTGCTGCCGGTGATGTAAGAAGCCAGGCGTTCAGGCAGATAGTTTGTGCTGTTGCAAACGGAGCAGCTGCAAGCGAATATGCAGGAAAATATATTGATCAAATAAAAGGAAATGAATATATATAAACCAGATATTTTATTAATTAAAACAGACAATTATGATCCATATTTTAATATGGCACTTGATGAATACTTTTTAACTTTAACTGAAAATAACAAAATAAATGGAAGTCTAAGACTTTATAAATGGAAACCCACAGCAATTTCCATTGGACTTTTTTTCAACATTAAACATTTAAATGAAAACAATATTCATAAAGATAAAATAATTGTTGTCAGAAGGATAACCGGAGGCAAAGCTCTCCTGCACAAAAATGATTTAACTTACTCAATTATTCTAAAAAAAGGTATATATAATTTATACAACAAAAAAGATTACTATTATTTTATTGGCAATATTTTAAAAAATGCACTTTACAATCTTGGCATAGAATCAACAATAAACACAAAAGTAAAAAATAAAATTTCTTCCCCGGATTGTTTTAATACAGTTTCACAATACGAATTATCAACAATTTATGGAAAAAAATTAATAGGTTCTGCGCAAAAAATTGAAAAGAATTCAATGCTTCAACATGGATCTTTTCTCTTTAATTATAATCCAGATCAAATTCAAAAATATTTAAATAGTAATATTGATTCAAAATTAATCGATAATAAATATAATAATGATTTAACATTAAAATTAAATCATCAAGATTATTTTAAAGATGCATTTGAAAAGAGCTTTAATTTAATTGAATACAAATTGACAGATGAAGATTTAAAAATAATTAATAAATTAATTAAAAAAAAATATTCAAATGATGAATGGACATTTAAAAAACAGTTATAAAAATATTAACAAATCATTAATTATAAAATATTTAATTAGAAATGAAGATTTTTTTATTAATATCTTAGATAAATTCAATAATAATTATTCTAAAATTCCCGACTCAATCAATTTTTACCCTTTTATTATTAATGACCAGATTGATTCTCTTCTGGCATTTACCAGTGACGGCTTTTATTATCCATTAATAAAAGATAAATATATTAAAGAATCCTCTATTTTTTTAAACAGCAACATACCAAAAATATTTTCAATATATGGGCACATTAATACAATAAATGAACTCGTAAAAGGAATAGAAAAACCTTTTAGGAATAAAAATGACTATTATGTGATGAAATTAAATAAAAAAGAGTTTGTAAAATATAACAATAATATTGAGGATTACTATTGCATTGCCGGGAATAAAAAACATTTTGAGCAATTAAAAGAGATACAATATCTATATCACAAAGAAGAAGTTTATACAGATACTTCTTTTTATCCTTATCAAGCTGAAATGCTTTCTTTGCTAAATGTTTTAAAAACAAAAATAAACTACATAGTATTTTCAAAAAAAGAAAATATTGCAGTATCAAAAGCAAATATAAATGGTGAAAGTCTTAATTATTACCAATTAGGCGGTATATATACAAGAAAAGAATACCGTAATAAAGGCTTATCAAAATATTGTTTGAATTGTCTAATTAATTATATCTTTTCAAATACAACTAAAAAAGCAATAATGTTATATGTAAAAAAAGAAAATCTGCCTGCTATAAATTTATATAAAAAATTAGGTTTTAAAATACAGTATGAATCAATACTTTGTTATTTTTAAAAAATTAACTTTTTTTTATTTGTTTGAATTTTTCTTTTAAATATTTAATCAATTCTTTTTTATTTTTATTATCGTTTTCTTCTTTTTCTAATAAATTATCCAATTTAAAAATTACTTCTTCCATACTTGTTATAATTTCAAAAACATCTTCTGTTGATTTAGTATATAATTCTTTTGCTTTTGCAGGATCTTTTTTACTTAATTCTTTTATATTATAAAAGGCAATAGTCGTGCCATCTTGACCGGCAATTATATTAACAATTCTATTTTGATTTATTATTAAATCTGAAGAACCAAAATTATCACCAACTTTATAAATATTGTTTTTGTTTTTATTTTGGAAAGCAAACCCTTTTACAACTTCACAAACACAATATAAAACATCATCCATTCCAATAATTATATCATCTTTTTTATATTCTTTATATACAATAGGTTCTTTCTGAATAATAATAGAAGATTTTCTGGAATCAACTGCTTCATAGATAATTGATATTTTTTCAATACTTTTTTTATCCAGAGGATGTTTATCTAAATATAATTCGTCATGTTTTAATGCGGCAATTTCATTTATGAATTTTCTTGCTTCCAACTCTACATCTTTTTCTGTAATCCCGGTAATATTATTATTAATTTCTAATTTTATATCAAATGGACAATTTTCTTCAATACATTTTATATGATAAATTGCTTTTTTCAAACAATATGGCACTTTATTACTCCATCCTCTTTATACTTTACTAAATAAAATTATTTTTATATTATACTATTTTCAAGTTGTATAACCTACAAATATATATAAAAAAAATAAAATATAAAAAAACTACTTATCTCTTATTTAAATAATAGAATCATCTAATTTCTCAATTGTTTCTCTCATTCTCAAATAACTT
The DNA here is from genome assembly GCA_964646595.1 of uncultured Spirochaetales bacterium. Taxonomy (GTDB): domain Bacteria; phylum Spirochaetota; class GWE2-31-10; order GWE2-31-10; family JAFGQB01; genus CAZYID01. The sequence goes on from CAZYID010000002.1 coordinate 37,962, forward strand.
TCATATCTAAACGGTTCAATTTTATTATTCTTAAGATTTTTTAAAATATTACATTCCGGCTCATCTATATGCTGGCAATTTAAAAATTTGCATTTATCTCTATAAAAATCAAAATCACGAAAATTCCTTTCTACATCTTCAGGTTTATCTATATATATTGCAAGTTCTCTTATCCCGGGTGTATCTATTAACATTGCCCCAAATTTTAAAGGATAAATTTTTGAAAAAGTTGTTGTATGAATACCTCTGTCATATTTTTTATTAATATGCCCGATTTTTATATCTTCATAATTTGGATCTAATTTTTTTACTAATGAACTTTTACCTACACCCGATCTTCCATTAAAACTTGATAATTTATTTTTTAAAATTTTTTTTAAATCATCTATTCCCTGATTATCAACAATAGATGTTTCTAAAGTTTTATATTTCAATTTTTCGTATACTGATTTGATATTTTTATAAAAATTTTCTATTTCAGGATTTATTAAATCAATTTTATTAAAAACAATTACTGCCGGAATTCCTATATAATCTGCTGTAAATAAACATCTGTCTATAAAAAATGGTCTTAGAGGAGGATTAGCAATAGAATCAACTATAAGCAATAAATCAACATTTGCAAAAATAGTCTGAACAAATCTGCCTCTGCTTTTTAATCTTTTAAATTCATTAAACCTTTCTTTTCTTTTAACAATTAAACCATTAGTTTGATCTACTTTTTCAAAAATTACTTGATCACCAACAACCAGAGGATTTATTTCTTTTCTGCCTTTTGTATTAAAATTAGTATCTAATACTTTGCCTTTGATTGTGCATTTATATTCAATATTTGTGTTTTTTTCTAAAACATAATAAATAGATTTTACTCCCCATAAAATTAAACCTTCTGGCAAGATAAATCCTCAACTATTATTTTATTAAATAAATTTAATTCTATACTGATTTCTTTATATTTCTCTTTAATATTATTATCTCCTTTACTTAAAAATAATATCCTATCATGATTATTTGAACATTCAACATTTTTCATTAAATCTATAATTCTATTTGAAACACCTTCTATTGAGTCTAAAATCATTACTTTATTATTAAAATATTCATTAATCTCATTCTTTAAAAATGAATAATGAGTACACCCTAACACTAAAACATCAATATCTTTATCTTTAAAATAAGATAATTCTTCATCAATTATTTTATTCTTTTCAGATTTAGAATAAAACCTCTCAACTGTATCAGCAAGTTTTTCTGAAGCCTTAATGAATACTTTTTTATCAGATGCATATTGACTAATTAAATTTGGAAGATAATTTAATTTTACAGTATTTGATGTTGCTATTATACCTATTCTATTTTTTTTTGTAATTAATGAAGCCGGTTTTATTGCCGGAACAGTTCCAATTATAGGAATATCAATTTTATCTCTTAAAATTTGAAGAGCAGAAACTGAAGCTGTATTGCACACAATACTAATTAATGGAATATTATAATTATTTGATATATTTAAATATATATTATTTAAAATTTCCCCAACATGATTATCATTTTTATTGCCATAAGGAAAATTTTGAGTATCAGCATAATAGATAATATCAGTATCATTCTTAATAGAAAGAAAATGATTTAGTATTGATATCCCGCCTATACCAGAATCTATAAAAAGAATATATTTATTTTGATTCACTTAAAATCCTAGCAATAAAAAATTAAATTTTTATTCTTTTTTTAAAGTCATTAAAAAGTTCTTTATTGACTTTTAAGTTTGATTCATCAGCTAATTTTCTATACAAATTATATCTTGCTTCAATGATATTATTTTCTTCTAATTTTTGAACTATCATTTTTTTAACTTCATCTAAAGGCTGAATAAATATTTGTCCGTCCTCCAGTTGGAATGTAAATAATGTTTTAATATTTGCATCATAAAATTCTTTAATTGCTTCTTCAGAAGCTTCCGGTATTTCTAAACTCTTTGCAATATATCTATTCATAAGAATAAACTTTATTTGTTCTTTGATCCTTTTTTTATAATCTTTCGAATCATAAATAGCTTTACTGTCTGATTTGTATTTTAATATTAATTCTAATCCAATTTTTTCCAGCAATTTAATTAAATCTTCTTCAGTTGGTTCAGGTAAAGAATAAATTTTATAATTATCAACAATTTTAAAAAACTCGTCTCTAGTTACAGTCTTGTCTTTATATTCTACAATTACTTGATTGTCATATACCCTGTCTTTTAATTTATCTTTGTATATTTTTAAATCCCTGTCTTTTAATAATTTATTATACCAATTCTCCTCAAAATAAGCTCTTTTTTCTTTATAAATAGAATTAAACAATTCGTCACTTTTATATAATTCTTCATCTTCCACTTCTTCAATATCATTTAAATAAAAAATATGAAAACCTATAGAAGACTCGACCACATCAGATACTTCACCTATTTTTAATTTTTCAAGAACTTTTTCAATCTCTTCCTGCATCATTCCATGATTAATTTTACCATAATACCCACCTGAAGAAGCAGTATGATCTTCAGAATATTTTTTTGCATTTTCAATAAAACTTGAAAGATCTTTAATCTCCTTTGACAAATCTTTTAATAATTTTTTTGATTCTTCAATTTTTGCCTGATCTAATATATCTTTTCGTTTCACTATCTGATATATTTCATATCTTTTTTTATATTTTTTATAATCTTCTTTTCCTACAACAATTTTATCAACAACATTTTTCTTTTTTAATATCTCAAAAGCAGTTTCTTTTTTTGCTCTGTCAATCGCATTTTTGACTTCTTTATCGTTATCAAGACCGTCTTTATACGCATTATCTAAAACAATTCTCTGTATAGCCATACTTCTTATAAATCTATAATATCCATCTTCATTGTTCAAATCTTTTTTTTGACTATCAGATAAATCATTGAATTCCTCAACTGCTTCTTTTAAATAAACAACTCCACTATTATATTCTGCAATCACTTTTTTTATTTTATTACCTGTACAATTTAAAAAGGAAACAAATAAAATAATTATAATTATACTTTTATATATCTTTGTCATTTAAACTCCTGTTGCTTGTAATGAGGTTATAGCGGTAACATTAACAATATCGTCTACACTGCAGCCTCTTGATAAATCATTTATAGGTTTTTTTGCTCCCTGTAATATAGGCCCGATTGCTTCAGCTCCTGCTAATCTCTGTACTAATTTATAACCGATATTTCCGGCATTTAAATCCGGAAATATCAGAACATTTGCTTCGCCCTTGATAATAGAATCCGGGGCTTTCTTTTTACTTACTGAAGGAATGATAGCTGCATCTAACTGTAATTCTCCTTCACTAAAAATATCTTTTCTTTTTTCTCTTAACATTTTATATGCACTGACAACTTTTTTGGTTTCTTCAGTGTCAGCCGAACCTTTTGTGCTAAAACTTAAAAAAGCAACTTTAGGTTCTTTATTAATAAAAGTTTTAAAATTATCTGCTGCCGCCTCACCAATTTCTGCAAGTTGAATATCAGTAGGATTTGGGATAACCGCACAGTCAGCAAAAAACAATATTCCATCTTCTCCAAAATCTTTTTTCGGCAGAATCATAACGAAAAATGAACTAACAGTATTTGCGCCTTCTTTTGTTCCCACACAATGAAAAATACTTCTTAAAGTATTGCCTGTAGAATTAATTGCTCCGGCAACCATACCATGTGCTATACCTTTATCAACTAACATTGCTCCAAAAAACAATGAATTTGATGTTAATATCTTTCTTGCTTCTTCTTCAGTCATTCCTTTTTTTTCTCTTTTTTTAGTATAAGTGCTGATAAATTCTTCAAGGAATTTTGAATCTACAGGATTTTCACATCGAATACCCTCAAGATTTATACCTAAATCCTTTCCTTTATTGTATAATAATTTTTCATCTCCAACTAAAATAATATCAGCAATATTATTCTGTTTAATAATTTCTGCTGCTTTTAATATTCTTTCATCCTCAGTTTCAGGTAAAACTATAGTCTTTATATTTGCCTTAGCATTTTTAATTACATCATTAATAAAATCCATTTAAACTCCAATCTTATAAAATTAAAATATTTTTCTAATCAGTGTTTGTCCTGATTTATATCCTTTTTGAATAATAACCTTTTAAATAAAAATATTATACTAGGAATCATCTTGGGAATTGTAACAATATAATTACTGTATTCCGGATCATTTTCTAATATATTCTTTTCAATAATATTTATTCTTATTAACATAAAAGGTAGTAGTATGACAACTGATAATAACAAACCAAAAAAATTTATAGTAATAAAAGAAGCCCCTAAAGCAATCATTAATAAAAACGTATTCTCCGGATTTCTAATAATTTTATAAATATTTATTTCTTTATATGCTATATTTTTTTTCGATAAAATATTTTTCTGTTTGCTATATAATATTAAATATAACAATATTCCGTTAACAAATAAAATAATACCAATTGATCTTATAATTGCATCATAAATAGGTGCTACTATTACCTGCCCAATTCCAATTGAACCAATGAAGTATGAAATAATTATTATTAAAAAAATTAATTCAACATTTAAAAATCTATATTTAACTATATCATTTTCTTTTAATTTATTTACTATTGACTTCTTATATAATCTTAAAACAATATATATTAAAAAAGGCAAATAGACCAGACTGATAAAAACTGCAACTTTATGTGCATCATTTGCCCAAACATTTTTTATTTCATAAAAAGATGTAATATATTTTAATAATTTATTTATTAAATCCATTAATCACCTCAATTATAAATTAAAATTGTATTGCAAAACCAACTGCTTCTTTTAGTGGTTTTACTCTTTTTGCTGACATGACTCTATCTATAACCATTAAAATAATACCGGGTATAATAATTGCAGAAATACCCATTAATACTATACCTGTAATCCAGAATGCAATAGCTACAGTTGCATAATATGAATGAATATTAAATACTGATTCTAAAATAAAAATATTTGAAATAACGTTTTCATAAGTCCATCCAATAGAATTTGCAAGGTACCATTTTACAAGGTAACTTAATCCAAATAAAGCACCGCCTAATATTGCGCATGCTCCTCCAAATCCAACCATATATAATCCTGTTCTAAAAAATTGACTCTGAAAACCTGTATAAGTATATGATTCCTTTATATCATTTAAATCATTTTTTTGATTTCCACTCAAAAAATCAAATGATACTGTTTTTTTATTAACAATAGGATTTGATTTTTCTACACCAAAAAGGGATGAGCATATTATAAATAAAGTAAGTATAAAAAATATTTTTTTAAAATTGAATACCATAATTTTTTCCTCATTATAACATATTATTTTAATTATATTAAGAACTTCTTAAATTATTCAACAAGAAATTATCTCTTTTTATTTAAATAAGGCAATACTAAATATGCAGTTAAAAATGCTGTAATTATCCCTATAAACATGCTGGACCCAAGACTAAATATAGAATAATTTCTGCTTAATGCTAAAACGCCAAAACCGGCAATTGTTGTTAACACACAAATAAAAATTGACTGATATGTTAACTTTATCTCTTCATCAGAATAATTATCTTTAAAAGCATTAGTTATAAATATTCCATAATCAACTCCGGTTCCCAATAATAATACACACGATACAAAATGCATAATATTAAAATCATGCTTTGTTATTACTGTTATTGCAAAACATGAAATCAATGCACAAATAGAAGGTAAAATTGCACTAAAAGCAAAAATCAATTTTTTATAAGCTATTAGTAGTATAATGAAAATAATAATCATTGAAAGAAGCAATAATCCCAATGCTTTTGTTTCAAAAGAAATCAATCCGGATGCACTATCTTTGACAATATCAATAATAAAAAAATCAATATTATTTTTATTTAAAATTTCTTTAGCTTTTTGTGCAATATCCTGTTTATATAATGGTATTAAAATAAATTTTTTATTATTCCATTCAACAAACATAGAATCAAACTCTTGTTTATAATACTCAGGAATATCATTTATCGAAAAGCTGTTAATATTATCAATAATATTCAGCCAGTTATTAAAAGTATTTTTTTCAAAATTACTTTCTGCCAATATATTTAAAAAAATATCTTTATTAAAATTATTTTTAATAAAATCCTTTCTTTCATTAATTTTACTTTCCGGAGGATAAAAAATAGCCGGAGTAAAAAAAGTCAAATCATTATTTTCATTTTGTAATATATTTAAAGCATTATAACTTTTTTCTAAAATTTCATCTCTGTCATTTCCCGAAAAAGCAAGAAAAATACTATCAGTTGATTCTTTAAAATTTTGCTGAATAATATTAAGCCTTTCTTTTAATACTTTATGTTTCATATCCAGATCATGAATATTATCTTCAAACTTTATAAATGGAATAAAAATAATAAAAAAAACAATTATAATTATCCAGATAATTAATCCGCCTTTTACCCTAACAGGAAAATTAATCCTTCTTAATTTGATTTCAAACTCACCAGGCGGTAATAATCTTTGAAGCAGAAACCATGAAATAAAAAAAGAAAAACTAATTGCTAATATACCAAATAAAGCAATTTCCTGTAATGATAAAATTCTTGAAAAAGGTAAAAAAACAAAAGAAGCAATTGTGGTAATAAATCCCAGTAAAAGCGAAAAACCTATTTTTTTTCTGACTTCAGATAAATTTATATATATGTCTTTTTTTGTTAAATAATGAACAATATAATCAACTGCTATTCCGGAAGTTGTTGCTCCGAATGCTAGAGCTACTCCTCCATATGTTTTTTTAAATACTGCTATTAATAAAAAAGTTAAAGCAAGACCTGCAATAATTGGCAGAAAACTAAAAAACAAAAGAGTAATTTTTCTGAAAAAATAATAAAAAACGAACAAAATAATAATTGTACTTAAAATAAAAATAAGATAAATATCCTGTATAACTGTTTTTTTACTCTCTAAATAAAATAAATGTGAACTGAATAAAAATGCTTTACAATTTACTTCTTTCGAATACTTTTCTAATTTATTATCAAGTTCTTTAAGATCTTTTATTTGTTCATAATCCTCAGAATAAAAACCGGATTTTAATATTTTAATATATGATTTATTATTTTTAGAAACTACACCGCCAAATTTTGGAGTATATATTCCTCTATTTATTAAATTAGCATCTTTTAAAAGCTCTGTCCCCATCATTAATGGATCCAAAAAAAATGAATCTGAAACAGAAAAAAAAGCAAGGCTTGTAAGATATTCTATCTTTTTTTTTAATTTTTTTACAATTTGTTCTTTTATAAACGGATTTTCTTTTTTTTCATAAGGATAAAGCAATAATGAATATTTTTCCGTATATTCCATTAATTGTTTAATATCATTAAACTCAGGTATAGAATTTTTAAATTTAATTGGACTGTCATCAATTATTTCATCTATCTGATTAACTGCATTTTCCAGCTGATTTTGATCATTAACTTCAATATATAATATTACTTTATCCGCACCTTGAGATAATGAAGAAAGAGCTAAAGTTCTTTCCATTTTTTTATCATCAGGAAATAGTGACTGAATTGACGGATCCAATTGAATCTTAAAAGTCGAAACTATTATAAGAAAAAATGAAACTATAATAATTATTAAAGCAATTATAAGACGATAATTAAAAATATTTTTCATTTAGTTTTATTTCGGTTTAAAAAATTATAAATCAATATACTATATTGTTTTTATTATATCATTTGCCCATTTTTTTGCTTTTTGAATATTCTGATCTTTATCTTTTTTTAAAGGATTCCTAAATCCAATTTCACCTAAAACTTGACTGCCTCTTAAAGCCTTTTTCATATTTTCAAAAGTTTTACCTTCTGATCCTCCATAGCAGCAAAATAATGCAGCTTTTTTATCTCTTAACTTTATAGTTGAAAAAAAGGTACTTAAAGGAGGAGAATAAGACCCGGCCCATACAGGAGTACCAATAAAAATTAAATCATAATCCTGAGGATTTTTATCAAAAGAAAGCAGTTCCGGTTTAATTTTTTTCATTACTTCCTTACCTCCCAAAATAAATTTCATAAATCCTTTTGCTTTTCTTTCTTTTTTATACTGAAGAGCCAGTATATCTGCATTTATTTCTTTTGAAATAGTTTCTGCAATAAGTTTTGTATTACCGTCAAGTGAATAGTAAACAACAAGTTTTTTCATTTTTTTTCCTTTTTTATCTTTATAGATTATTATCATAAATTCATAAAATTTAAAAATTTAATTTTTAAAAAACAAGGGGATTTTTCTTCCCCTTGTTA
>CAZYID010000002.1:46395-47916 GCA_964646595.1 uncultured Spirochaetales bacterium
CCAAAAATAACCGGCATTAACCAATTCCATAAAAGCATTACAAAATAACCAAATAAAAAAGCCATTAATACAGCTAGTATTATTCCGCCTATAATCTTTGGTATAATTAACCAAGGTTTAGAATGATTAAAATGATGATACATTATTTTTCCTCCTTATATAAAAATTTATTATTAATAGAATGCAGCAGCTGCTCTGTTTTATTCATCAATTAATTCCTTTATATCCTGTAATTTCTTTTTTAAATTTAAAACAGCATATCTTTTTCTTGCTAAAAGAGTATTTATAGATACTCCAGTTTCTTTTGATAACTCTTTAAAAGTTTTACCTTCAATCTCATTTTCAATAAAAACTTTTTTTTGTTCATCCGGAAGATCATTAATTGCTTCAATAATCTCATCATAAAGTACTGATTTAAGAAAATCATCTTCAATATCAATTACAGTATCTTCAATTAACTCTTCCAGTATTAAATTATTTTCATTATTATTAATTGAAACTGTAGGCTTCTTTTTTGTTCTATAAAAATCTATAATTTTATTTTTTGTAACTGTATATATCCAGCCTATCAAATTATCAATTGATTCTAATATATTTGCATTAACAACTACCTTATAGAAAACATCCTGAAAAATATCTTCAACATCTTCTTCTAATAGTATTTTAGATCGAATAAATTGAATTAATCTAATCTTTTCGTTTTTAAAGGTTTGTTCTATTAATTTTTCCAAATAGTAACTCCATTCACTATATTATAACGAAATAAAGTAAATTTTATTGTATAAAATTTAAAATTTATTTATGCATAATAAAAAAATATTATGTAAAAAAAGTTGCATAATAATATAATTTTAAGTTAATTTAAAAAAAACACATTTAATAAAACATTATGAACAATAAATACATTCACGGATATGATCCAAAAGAAAATATTCGTCTTCAGGATCAAGCCTCAACTTTAACTGAATTATTGCATTCAGATACTATTTATCCGGTTAATAGTAAAGTCCTTGAAGCAGGATGTGGTGTTGGAGCTCAAACAATAATTTTAGCTAAAAACAATCCGAACACATTATTTACATCTATTGATATATCCGAATCATCTGTATACGAAACCAAGCAAATGGTTAAATCAGAAAAACTTTCCAATGTTCATGTTCAACAGAGTGATATATTCAACTTACCTTTTAAAGCAAAATCATTTGATCATGTTTTTATATGTTTTGTTCTTGAACATCTTCCAGATCCAATTAAAGCTCTTAAAATTTTGAAAAAATTTATACGCCCTGGCGGAACAATTACAGTTATTGAAGGAGATCACGGATCAACATACTTTTATCCTGACAGCACTGCAGCACAAAAAGTAATTCAATGTCAGGTAGAACTTCAAAAAAATAAAGGAGGCAATGCTTTAATCGGCAGGGAACTTTATCCTCTTTTAACTCAAGCAGGTTTTAAAAAAGTTCAAGTCTCACCAAGGATGGTGTATGCAGACTCAAGTAAACCTCAATTAGTAGAAGG
>CAZYID010000003.1:0-3936 GCA_964646595.1 uncultured Spirochaetales bacterium
CCTGCTTTAAAACAGGCAAATGTAGGAATAGCAATTGGTACAGGTACAGACATAGCAATAGAATCTGCAGATATAACTCTGGTTTCAGGAAGTCTTACAGGAGTAGTAAAGGCAATCAGATTATCAAAAGCAACATTTAAAAAGATAGTCGAAAATTTATTTTGGGCATTTTTTTATAATATTATAGCAATACCGGTTGCTGTTCTTGGGTTGCTTCATCCGGCTATTGCCGAATCAGCCATGGCTCTCAGCTCTATAAATGTTGTTTGGAACTCATTAAGATTAAAAAAATTAAATTTAGATAAGGAATAAAAAAAAATAAAAAATATTTGACATAATATATTTTTTTTGGCTTAATCACCACTAATTCGATGGTATTGGTGGTGATTAAGGAGCTCATATGAAACTTTCAACTAGAAGCAGATATGGAGTAAGATTATTATTTGCATTAGCGCTTAATTATAAAAATGGAAATATGCTTTTAAAAGAAATAAGTAAAAAACAGGATATTTCTGAAAAATATTTAAGCAATATTATTGTATTATTAAGAAGAGCTAATTTAGTTAATTCTGAACGAGGAGCTCATGGAGGATACACTATTGCTAAAAAACCATCAAATATAACAATAAAAGAGATAGTTGATGTACTTGAGGGCCGTCCGTATCTAATAGAATGTATTGAAAACAATAAAGTTTGCAAAAAAAAAGAGCTCTGTCCCTCTCAAGAACTATGGAAAAATCTGGATAATGAAATCAGTAAATTTCTGCAAAGTATTACTTTGCAAAATTTAGTTGATAATTTTAATAAAAAACAGAACAAAAAAGGTTTAATGTTTCATATTTAATCTATTAAGGAGGAATAATAACATGAAAATTGCAAATAATATTACTGAATTAATCGGGAATACACCATTAGTAAAAATTAATAAACTCAATATAAACGGAAAAGCACAAGTAATAGCAAAGCTTGAAATGTTTAATCCCTTATCAAGTATAAAAGATAGAATTGGCTTGGCAATGATTGAAGACGCAGAAAAAAAAGGGAAATTAAAAAAGAACTCTGTGATAGTTGAGCCTACAAGCGGAAACACAGGAATTGGACTTGCATTTGTATCTGCTTATAAAGGATATAAACTTATCTTAACAATGCCTGATACAATGAGCATTGAAAGAAGAAAGCTGTTAAAAGCTTTAGGTGCAGAAATTGTATTAACAGATGGAGCAAAAGGAATGAAAGGTGCAATTGAACAGGCAGAAATGATTGTCAGCAACAATCCTCATGCTTTCATGCCCCAGCAGTTTAATAACCCTGCTAATCCTGAAATTCACAGGAAAACAACAGTAGAAGAAATCTGGAATGACACTGACGGTAAAATTGACATATTAATTAGCGGAGTTGGAACAGGAGGAACAATAACAGGAATTTCAGAAATACTAAAAAAAAGAAATGAGAACATCATAACAATTGCAGTTGAACCGGAAACTTCACCTGTAATATCAGGGGGAGATCCAGGCCCTCATAAAATACAGGGAATAGGCGCAGGTTTTATTCCGGAAGTATTAAATCAAAAAATTATTGATCAGGTAATAAAAGTAAAAGACCAAGACGCAGGAAATATTGCCCGAAGACTGGCAAAAGAAGAAGGTTTATTTGTAGGAATTTCATCCGGAGCTGCAATGTGGGCAGCACTTGAAACAGCAAAACTAGAAGAAAACAAAAACAAGATGATTGTTGTTATCTTACCGGATTGCGGCGAGAGATATCTTAGTACATGGTTATTCGAGGAATAACAGTAAATAAAAAAAACAAAAGGAGTTATTTCTATGGAAAAAAATTACAATTTTGAAACACTAGCATTACATGCAGGTCAAACAGTAGATAAAGATACTTTATCAAGAGCAGTACCGGTTTACAGAACAAGTTCTTATATTTTTAAAAACACAGAACATGCATCAAATTTATTTGCATTAAAAGAACTGGGTAATATTTACACTCGTTTAATGAATCCAACTCATGATGTTTTAGAAAAAAGAGTTGCTGCATTAGAAGGAGGAGCAGGAGCATTAGCTTTAGCATCAGGTACTTCTGCGATATTTTATGCTTTAATAAATATCTGTAAAGCCGGAGATGAGTTTGTAGCCGCAAACAACTTATACGGCGGATCATATACAATGTTTAATAGTATACTTCCGCAGTTTAATATAAAAGCAAGATTAGTTAATAATAATAGTTTTGATGAATATGAAAAAGCAATTAATGAAAAAACAAGAGCTATTTATATTGAAACAATTGGTAATCCGGTTCTTGATTTTACAGATATAGAAGAAATATCAAAAATAGCTAAAAAGCATCACCTTCCATTAATTGTTGATTCAACTTTTACTACACCTTATCTTTTAAATCCTCTAGAACATGGAGCAGACATAGTTATTCATTCATTAACAAAATGGCTTGGCGGTCACGGTGCCGGAATAGGAGGAATTGTTGTTGATTCAGGAAAATTTGATTGGACAGATAAAAAATTTGATCTTTATAATGAACCAGATGAAAGTTATCATGGAGTTAGATGGGCTCATGATCTTGGCGCTCTTGCTCCATTAGCATATATTCTTAGAATGAGACTTATACCTTTAAGAAATCTAGGAGCATGTATATCTCCGGATAATGCATGGATATTCTTACAGGGAATTGAAACGCTGCATCTCAGAATGCAGAGACATAGTGAGAATGCTTTAAAAGTTGCTCAATTTTTAAAAACACATAAAGAAGTTGAATGGGTAAGATATCCGGGATTAAAAGATGATCCTGCTTATCCTATTGCAAGTAAATATTTAAAAAAAGGTTTTGGCGGAATGGTTGTATTTGGAATAAAAGGTGGATATAAAGCAGCAGTAAAATTAATTGATAAAATTAAACTTTTTTCTCATTTAGCAAATGTTGGAGATGCAAAAAGCTTAATATTGCATCCTGCCAGCACTTCTCATTCTCAGCTAAACGAAGAACAGCAAAAATCAAGCGGATTAACTCCGGACCTAATCAGACTTTCTATTGGGATTGAACATATTGATGATATTATAAATGCCCTTAATGATGCTTTAAATTATTCGGGTAAATAAAATCAGGAGAAAAAATTGAAATTAAAAGAAAAAATAGAAGCTTTACAAAAAATCTTATTGGCACAAAACAAAATTCTTTTGGCTTATTCCGGGGGAGTAGATAGTTCATTACTCCTAAAAACAGCAGTAGATACATTAGGTAATAAAAATATTATAACTGCAACAGCAGTTTCTCCAACTTATACTGAAAAGGAACTGGAAACTGCCAGGAGTATTACAAAAGAGTTAAATGTTAAACACATAATTATAAAAACTTACGAATTTAATAATAAAGATTTTATCTCAAATTCAAAAGACCGCTGCTACTTTTGCAAAAAAGAACTTTTTGAAAAACTTAAAGAAATAAAAAATAAATATCAATGCGATATAATAATGGATGGATCAAATTATGATGACTTAAATGACTTTCGTCCGGGAAGTAAAGCAGAAAAAGAGTATCAAATCTTTACTCCTTTAAAAGATGCTTTTTTCACAAAAAAAGAGATACGAGAATATTCAAAAAAGCTTGGATTAAAAACACACAATTATCCGGCTATTGCTTGCCTTGCGTCAAGGATACCATATGATGAAAAAATCACAGAAAAAAAAATAAAAATGATTAGAGACGGTGAAAACTTTTTATCAAAGTATCATTTTAAAAATATAAGACTAAGAACAAATAATAAAACTGCAAGAATAGAAGTAGATAAAAAGGATATTAATAAAATCATTAAAAACAAAGATGAAATTGTAAAAAAATTAAAAGCATTTGGTTATTTATATATAACTCTAGACCTTGAAGGATTTAGAAGCGGAAGCATGAATGAAGTTTTAAAATAAT
>CAZYID010000003.1:4036-35429 GCA_964646595.1 uncultured Spirochaetales bacterium
GTTACAGACAGAAGTTTTAATTTCTATTAAACTTGTTATATAATTATAACAGGAGAATAAAATGGCTAAAAGAAAAATAATTAAAATAGATGAAGATAAATGCAACGGATGCGGACTATGCATTCCAAACTGCCCTGAAGGAGCAATACAATTAATTGACAATAAAGCCAGAATCATTAGTGATCTTTTTTGTGATGGATTAGGAGCCTGTATCGGACACTGTCCTGAAGGAGCAATAACAGTTGAAGAAAGAGAAGCAGAACCTTATGATGAAAGAAAAGTAATGGAAAATATTGTTAAAAAAGGTAAAAATACTATTATTGCTCACCTTAAACATCTTGAAGATCATGGAGAAACAGAAAATATAAATATAGCAAAACAAGTATTAAAAGGAAAAAATATTACTGTTGAATTGGAAAACACAAATCACCAGAAACATATACACTCAGGCTGCCCCGGCGCAAAAATGGTGGATTTTTCTAATGATAATAAAGCTTTAGAAAATACTGATAAATCAGGACAACGGCCTTCTCAGTTAAAACAATGGCCTGTTCAACTTCATCTAGTGCCGCCACTGGCTCCATATTATCAAGGCAAAGATATATTGCTTGCTGCAGATTGTGTTGCTTTTGCAATTGGTGATTTTCATAAAAATTACATGAAAGACAAATCAATTGCAATCGCATGCCCAAAACTGGATGATGGGCATGACATTTATATAGAAAAAATCAGACTAATGATAGATAATGCAAAAATCAATAGTTTAACAGTAATGATGATGGAAGTTCCCTGCTGTTTTGGATTAATGCAGATAGTTAAAGAAGCAGCAAATAAGGCAGTTCGTAAAATACCTGTTAAATCAATAATTGTTAGTATTAAAGGAGAAATTTTACAGGAAAATGAGGAAAAATAAATGCCCCTGATAAATCATTGCCCGGGACAAGATAAAAGAAACTGGACACCAAAAGATATTTTCGAATCCCCCTGCCCGTTCTGCGGAAATCTGATCGAATTTTGGAAAGATGATGTAAAACGAAAATGCAAAAAATGCGGAAATACTGTTAATAATACTAAAAAAGATCTAGGCTGCGCAGAATGGTGCAAATTTAGAAAAAAATGTATTGGTATATAAAAAAATTCAATTAAATTATTTTTTTAATTCTTTAAGCTTTTCCTGATCAATGTATTTTAAATATATTTTATCTTTTTTATCCATAAATAATTTAAAAAGATATGGATCAAAAGCATGTCCTCTTTCTTCCCGCATAATTTTTATTGCTTTTTTTAAATTCATTGCTTTTCTATAAGGCCTGTCAGTAGTAATTGCATCCCAATAATCTGCAATTGTAACTATACGGGCTTCAATCGGGATTTCCTCGCCTTTTAATCCTTGAGGATATCCTTTGCCGTCAAATCTTTCCTGATGACTGTAAGCAATTGTTGAAGCAATTTCTACATCTTCAATTTTTGATAATAATACTTTTCCTTCATTTGTATGATTCTTAAGCGTTTTTAATTCTGCTGAATTTAATTTACCAGGTTTATTTAAAATTGATTCTTTTACTCCAATTTTCCCTGCGTCATGAACCATAGCTCCTAAATATAAGGCCCGCAGTTTACTTCCTTTCATCCCATATTTTTCTGCCAAATCACGAGAATACTTTGCTACTCTTTCAACATGACCTCCGGTATATTTATCTTTTGATTCTATAGCAGAAGAAAGGACTAATAAAAAATTTTCCAGCTGCCTTTCAGCTTTTTTCCTTAGTCTATCCGAGTAACTTAGAATAATAAAAATATAAGACAAGAAAAAAGCAATTGAAGGAGTTATTAAATTAACACTTTTATTGAAATACAAAAAAATAAAAAAATTATATATAAGAAATATAAAATATATGCTCACTAAAAAAGCTGAATAATAAAATGACCTAAATTTCACTGCTAAAAACCATAAAATTAAAATTAAAAATAAATTAGTTATAACTGTCTCCGCAGTACTCATTGGAGCAATAAAATTTTCTGTTAATATAGAATTCATCACATTAGCCTGTATCCCGCTTAAAGGATAAATATTTTCTAACGGTACAGCTCCAAAATCCTTATTCATTGTTGTGATATCAGAAATTAATACAATAAAATCTTCTAATATATCTCTTACTTCCGTAAATGAAATCTCATCATCTTTTGCTTTCAATATTTTTTCAAAATCATAATGGGTAAAAGAGTCTTCCCACAACCCAGCATAATTAATAATCATCCTTCCTTGCTTATCAATAGGTATCTCAATATCTTTTTCTAATCCATATGGAAACTTTACATTTTTTAAAATTATTTTCTTACCGAATTCAACTTCCATATTATTGTAATTAACTTTTAAATAATCACAAATTACTCTAAAAGGTAAACTTAAAAAATATCCATCTCCATATTTACATAACAATGGAATTCTTCTATATACACCATCAACATCTGAAGTTATACTTACATATCCAATCCCTTTTGATTGAACAGCAAATTCATGAAAAGTTGAAATAAAAAAATTCGCTTCTAAAGGAGTTCCTTTATTTTTAACTATTGGATAAATTAAGATTTTTTCCAGTATTTCTTTATCAGCTTCTGATATCCCATCACTATTTCTATATTCTTTTAAAATGGTAATAATTGGAGAATAAACATTTTTTGATTTTTTTGATGCTTCTACTAATTTTGCATCAAAATATTCATCCTTTTTTGTTTCAAATATTATATCAAAAATTATTGAATTAACGTTTGCTTTATCCAAAATGTTAATTAAATCAACAAATAAAGATCTATTATTTATTAATGATTCATGTTTTATTAAGATCGAATCATTTATATCAAGATGAATTATATACGGGGACATTTTTTCATTGCCTTTTATTTTATGTTTAAATTTAAATAATAAATCATTGATTTTAATATTCCATATATTAAAAAACCCGTAAAAAACAAATAATAAAAAAAATGATAATAAAAAAGAAGAAATGATGATAATAAAAATAGCTGTTTTATGTTTATTTCTAATGTTCAAATCTTATTATTTTTGAATAAAATTTTTCTGCTTTTACTTCAATTATAAATCTTTCATTTTTTACTGTTCTGTGAGTTCCCATAAAAGGAATTGGCTTTTCAGCATAAGTTAAAAAATCACTGTTTGCCTTATTCGTCCTGATTATCTCATTAATCACATCACTTTTTGCAGTTAAAATTCTATTTGTATTTCCTTTGCTTTTATGATTTAAAAATTTTTCTGTAAGGTTTTCCAGCCTTGCTAATCTTTCTGTTGAAACCAGTAAAAATAATTTTTCTGTTCCAATACCCTCTTCAAAAATAAACCAGTCTTCCTTATCTTCCGGAATATAAAATTCTTTTTTTAAAGAATACTCTTTGTTAAAAAAATCTAAATTTTTAGGAAAAATCAAAAAAAGATTATTTTTTGCATCAAGAAGATATAAATAAACATAAGCATTCTTAATAGGATTAATATATATTTTATAAAATTCATTTTTGTGTAATTTATTTACTTTATCGTATTCAACTGTGCTTGTTTTTTTATTTTCATCTTTTTTAAAAATACCAAATTTAAAAAAAACATCATTGTTTTCTTCCTGGCTAATCAATGAAACAACAATGGTAAAAACTATAATTATCAATATTAATGCTTTATTAATGCTTCTCATAAAACATTCTCCATTTTTACCATAAAAATATATATTAAATATAAATTAATTATATCACAAAACCAAAAAATCTTTTAAATAATAATAAATTTTTATTTAATAATAAAAAAAGCCTGATGTAAGGAAAAACCATTAAACCAAACACCAGGCATACGAAAACTTATCATTATTAAAAGCTTTCATAATATAATCGCTTAAGAAATAAAAATCATTCGTTTTTTTTATTATTTTATTTATATTAAAAAAATAGTGTAAATAATAATAAATAGAAAGGGATTATAAAAATTAATTCTTTATTTCATAAATATTAAATTTCAAATCAACTACAACTATTTTACTATTACTTAACACTGGAGTTCCAATAAAAGGCAGCTTATTATAATTATTAATTATAATTTTAAAGTCTTTTATGTCTAAATCATAACAAAAAATATTTCCCTTGTTTGAAGAAAAATAAATCTTACCATTCTTGTAAAAAAGTTTTTTTGTTAAAAATTTATCAATTGTTGGATTGTTTTCTATATGAGTAATTTTATTAATATTACTTAAATCTCTGGTTTCAATTTCATAAAAATAACCGTCATCACAAATAAAAAATAATAAATTATCTTGATAAATTAAATTACTGACAATAGTTTTTGACAAACTAATTTTTTCCGGTTTTATATCCGGTAAACCAGCATTATACTTATATAAATTCTTATTTGTATCTGCAATGTAAATAAAGCCGTCTCCATAAACCGGAGCATTAAATGATCTGCTACTAAGTTTTTCTTTAAATTTTAACAATGAATTCTCTTGTAAACTGTACGAAGATAGTTGTTTATCATTTAATGCATTTATATAAATATCATTATTATTGCTTGATAAATAAATCTGGCCATTTAAATAAAAATCTTTCTTTATTTCTGTAAAAACATTATTGTTGTATTTATAGATAGAATAAAGAGTCGGCATATAAATAGTTTTATTGACAATTATTCCAGATGCCCAAAAAACAGAACCTTCCCCTAATTTTACAGTTTTATTTAATTTCCCATTTTTATTTAAAATAAAAAGCTTATCTGTTGTTTGAACAAATATATTATTATCTAAAGATAAAGCCGATGTGTTTATTTTTTTAATATCCGGATTGCTAAACTTCCATAATAAGTTTCCAGTATTAGAATCAACACAATAAATACTTTTTTTATTATCACTTGTTAAATATATATTCTGATTATCTGATGTAATTGAAGTATTCAATTCATTTAAAGTAATATTTAATGAATTAATTTTCTCTAAATATAATTGGCTTTTTTCTTTTTGAAGCTGTTCTTTTTCAAATATTTTTTGTTCAAGTAATTTATTTAAATTATTTAATTTTTCTTCAAAAAAACTGTTATCAGAAATTGATAATTTCTCGTTTTGTTTTAGTTTATCATAAATGCTATTAACAATTTCATCAAATTCATTATTAATATTATCAAGTTCTTTAACATTCAATGTAATTGTATTATCTTTTTCAACAAATAAATTTTTCTCCTGAAAATTTATTATTTTTGTATATAATCCATAAGAATTATTTTTAATTATTTTAAGTTTTTCTTTTTTATTAATAAAATTAAAAACCTTAACTATTCCTTCAAAAACATCCAGCCTGATATCATCATTTTCTAATATTTTTAATTTAAATTTTGTGCCAGCAGTAGAAAAAAACGCTTTTTTTGTCTCAATAGTAAAAGATGATTTTGAAGAAGATAATTTTACATCATTAATAATTTCACCTTTCCTGAGAAAAAATCCAATATTATAATTTTTATTGTATTTTTTTACTTTACTTAAAACAACCTCTGAATTATTATTTATTTCCAGATTAATATCTTTTATTAATTTTAATTTAATTTGACTATTGCTGCCAACTTTTATTAAATCTTTTACTCTAATTATCTTATTTTCACTTAATTTTATTTCTTTTTTATTTCTTATTACTTTAACATTCCCTGTTGCCTGAAAGGAATTAATAATTAAATTGCTATTTAATTTTTGTAAATAAAAAAACAAAAATGATGAAATTATTATAATAAATATAAATGAAAAAGCTAATGCATACCTTGGATAAAATAATGTAGACGACTTTTTTTCTTCTTTTTCAATAATTTTAGCTGCTTTTATTTCACTAATTACTTTTTCATCTAACTTCCCCGGTACTTTAATTAATCTATCTTTATTTTTTAAAAGGAATTTTAATTTATCATCAGTCATTTTTAAAAATTCTTTACTAATCATTAAAAAACCTTTTATGTTTTTTTAGCTCTTTTTTTAATAACTGCTTGCTTCTTGACAAAAGACTTTCAATTGCTTTTTCACTTTTCCCAAAAATTTTTGCAATTTCTTTTTGAGATTTTTCATCAATATATTTTAAAGTTAAAACTTTTTTATTGTTTTCCGGTAATTTATCAAAAATAATATTAAACATTAATATTTCTTCTTTTTCTGTTGCATCTACAAAAGGATCTATTTCTTTTTCTTCATGAATCTTATGTAAATATTTTTCTTTCCGATATTGCCCTCTTAAAAAATCCAATAACCTTCTATTTGCAATCTGCATTAACCAGGAAAGCAAATTCTCTGTATTTTTTATTTTTGGTGCAGACTCTATTGCTGAATGAAAAGTTTGAGAAAAAATTTCTTCTGTTGTATCCACATCTCCATTTGTTTTTATTATTAGAAAGTTATATACTTTTGTTTTATATTTTGAATATATTTTTTCTATTATTCTTGGATCTCTTTGATTTAATTTGTATAAATCATCGTCTGTCCAGCAAAAAATAAGAATCATGTTTAATTACCTATATATATTAATCGTTTTGGAAACAAATTTCCTTCGAGAAGAATTTAAAAACATTTCTCTGTTTTTTAAAAATTTATTTTAGTTTACATTCTTTCTTATCATTCCGGAATCCATCCAGCCAGGTCTTCCTTTGTTTATTTTTTTTACTACAAAATCCTGTATAACAACTTCAATATTATATTTTTCGTAATAAATATTTCTTAATTGCGGCGATTGTCCCAAATATTCATAATAATTTTTACCCAACTTTTTTTCCATATATTCAAAAGCCGTACCATGTCCTATGCCTTTAAATGAAAAAAAATAATTTTCTTCAAGTTCTTTAAGATTAAAGATTTCATCAATATCAGCATCTCTTTTTATTATATAATTTTTTATACACATATAAAAACTGTGCCATCGAGAATGACCGTAAACAAATAAAATATAAATATTTACTTTAGTTTTTGATATTCTACTTATTTCTATAGATATTGGATATTTAGTGTCTAAAAAAAAAGAATTGTCTTTTTTGTTTTTTTCCATAAATGTTTTTTTATTTTTTTTAATTAAACCGTCTCTTATTTTTTTCATTTCAGTTAAAGCATCTTTAGTTAAAAGATCATTTTTCTGAAATATCTTTACTGCCTGAGCTTTATTAATTGTTTCTTCTTTTGCTTCACTAAAATCAATATGTTCCCCTATATCAATTAATTTAACCCATTGATCTTTTGCCATAACATGCATTCCTAAAAAAATTAAAATAATAAAAATAATTATTTTACTTATTTTCATGTTTTTTCTCAATAACTTCGTCATTGCGAGCGAAACGAAATAATCTATTTTGACTTAATAGCAGCAATGCTTTTAAGCAATTCTCTAACTTCATTTACTGATTCTAATCTATATAGCGCATGTGATGTGCCAAATCCAACTTTTATTGAATAAGCTTTTTCTGGAAGAACTTTAAACATATCTTCATCTGTCCAATCATCACCCAAAGCTAAAATAAAATCCCATTCTTGATTGTTAATCCATACAGATGCAGCGCTTCCCTTATTTATATTTGTATTTTTAACTTCTATTACTTTATTTCCCTGCATAAATCCAATATTTAAATTATTTGTTAAATTCATTAATGCTTCTTTTAATTCAGAAAGTCTTATAAATGCTAAATCAGGATCACATTTTCTATAATGCCATGCTAATGAATAATTTTTTTCTTCAACAAATGCTCCAGGAGTTCTTGCTGCATGCACCTCTAGAACAGGGCGAATAACCTCTTTCCATTCATTACTTAAATTTTCATGCATTTCCCATTCTTTACCGGAGTTTTTCCTCCATACTCCATGTCCTGCTATTAAATTTATATTTAAACTTGAGAACCATTCCTCTAGAATATCTTTATCTCTTCCGCTAATAATTATTACTTCATTTTTTGTATCTTTTTTTAAAGTTTTTAATAAATTTAACAATTCTGCATCCGGATACGCTTTTTCCGGTTTATCAAAAAATTTCATCATTGTTCCATCATAATCAAGTAATAATAATCTTTTCTTACTTTTTTTATAATCTTTTATCATGCATCTTTTTATATGAGGAGTTAATCTAGAAACATACTGCTCTTCCTGTTTTGTTTTTACATTATTAAGTTTTTCAATAAAATCATTTGCCCAATAATCTACATCATATCTTTTTAGCCTTTCATGTAAAATATTATTCTTTTCAATCTGCTCAAACACCTGCATTTCTAAAGCAGTTTTAATTGCTTCTGATGTTTCTTTTATGTTATTCGGATTAACAATTATTGCTTCTCCGAGTTCGCTAGCTGCTCCGGCTGTTTCACTTAATACTACAACTCCTTTTTTATCAACCCTAGTCGCAATATACTCTTTTACGACTAAATTCATTCCATCTCTTAAAGGAGTAATTACTAATACATCAGCAATCCTGTATAATATTGTTAAACTGTCAAAATTAAATGTTCTATAAAAAAACCAAATTGGAGCCCATCCCATTGTGCGATGCTCTCCATTTGTGTGTCCTATTAATTCGTCAATTTCTTTTCTTAAATCAACATATGCTTCTACTTTTGTTCTTGAAGGCGCAACAATTAGAATAAAAACAACTTTTTCTTTATATTGAGGATTTTCTCTTAAAAATAAATTATATGCTTTAATCCTCTCAAGGATTCCTTTTGTATAATCCAATCTATCAACTGAAAGAATAACCTGTAAACCTCGTGTTTTTTCAAAAATTTCATTTGCTTCTTTTTGTATACTCTTTTGTTCATGTGAGGTTGAATATTTTTTATAATCTATGCCCATTGGAAAAACATCAACTTTAACTATTCTATTATTAACATTTATTATTCCTAAATTATGTTCATATCGCAGCAGTCTTCTAACACTACTGGTAAAATGTCTTACATAATCATATGTATGAAAACCAATCAAATCAGCACCCAATATACCTTCTAAAATTTCTCTTCTCCAGGGAAGAAGTCGAAAAATTTCATATGACGGGAAAGGTATATGCAGAAAAAATCCTATTTTTGTGTCAGGAAAATTATTTTTTATAAGATTAGGAAGAAGCATCAATTGGTAATCATGTATCCAGATAGTATCATTTTTTTCTATATGATGTTCAATAATAGAATAAAAATATTCATTAACTCTTTTATAATGTTCCCATAGTCCATGGTCATAAATTGTATTATTTGTAAAATAATGAAACAAAGGCCATATTGTTTTATTGCTAAAACCAAAGTAATAATTTTCCAAATCTTTATTAGTTAAAAATATCGGAAAACTCTTATATGTTGAAACCAGCTTTTCTTCAATAATTTTTTTTTCATTAGATTTAAGATCATCAGAAGGTATCCCGCACCAGCCAAGCCATAATGACTTACCTTTTTTATGAATACTTTTTAATCCTGTTGCAAGCCCGCCAATACTTTCTCTATATTTAAGTTCATTATTTGTTTTTTCAACGGTTACAGGTAAACGGTTTGATATAATTATTATTTTACTCATAATATTAGTCCAAGATAATTTTAAGTTTTATTAATAGCCTCATATTTATTGGAATTCTACTTGCTAAATTATATTAATAACATAAAAAAAATATTCTTTTCCATAATAAAAACTCTATTTAATATAAAAAAATTATAATAAGTTATTCTAACAAAGTCAATGTATATTCGAAAATTCATAATTCTAAAAAAAATTCTTATTAGATTTTATGCTTATTGCGATAATTTTATTGTTACATCTTTATCAATAATAAAATATGCAGTTGAAGAAAAATCATCATAATTAAAATTTTCTTTTGATATGCCTTCGACTTTTTTGGGAATAAAATTTATTTTTATTTGAACCTTAACTTCTTTTTTTGTTTGAATATTTAAAATTAGTTTATCTTTAATTATCTCACCTTCTCCGGAAATATTATTACTACTATTAATATTAACATCCAGAGTTTTTAATTCACTTCCTTCAATAATTACAAAATTAATTAAATCCTTATTTTTTGAAACAACTCCTGCTTTTCCTTTAAATAATTTATTATTTGATTCAACAATATTTTCATTATCTTTAGACAAAAAAATAATGTCATTAACTTCACCAAGATTACAATTTAATAAATATCCTTTTTTAGAATTTTCTTTATTAATTATAGGCATATCTTTGGTCTCTTTTTTATAAGGATATAATAATGTTATAAACTCCCTTGATTTTTCTTTTTGATATGCATCAGCAGTAAAATGCCATTCATTTTTCAGCTTGGATTTATATTTAAAATTAACAGGAACAATAAATTGATCAGTTTGTGAAAATTTTAACTCTTCTTGATTTGGAACAACAAAACGTACTAATAAATTTGCATTCTTTGTTTCAATTTCAACTTGATTTTTTTTTGGTTGTTCGATGATTTTTTCATTTGCATGTAAAAGCCACTGATGTTCCGCAGATTTTTTATTCTTAATTTCATCAAATATAATAAAATATTTTTTATTAATAAAAAATATACTTCGTAAAGATCTTATAACACCTATAACAGGATCATATGCTTTTTTTGCATCACCAGTTGTAAAATCAAAATTTTTCCCGGTATAAAAATGAATTATTCTGCCTGCCGCATTTGCATTATTTATCATCTGTCCATTATTATTAATTAATACTGCATTTTTTGAAATTGTCATTTTAGTAAAACCATAATGATGAGGACTAGCATACCACTCTCTGTAACCGGAAGATATAGCAAGTTCTTCTCCAAATGCATTAATTACAAAACTATTTTGATCAGCAAAACTATGACTTGCAGAACCATAAGGACTGCTCTTAAAGCCAAGCATTATATCATTATCCTTACTGCCCAACTCACTATGAAACGCTACCCAGCCTATATCATGAAAACATCTTGACCGAGGCAAATCTTTAAAGTCCTTTTTATCAATTTTAATATCACCTTTTCTATAAAGTTGAAATATTGAATCAAAAAAAGAATAATTATAATATGAAAGACCGCTTGGATATTTATCAAAAATTATTCCATGGAAATTTATCAGATAAGGATCCTTATAAATAAAAGCATATTTTTCAATCTGCATTGCCGTATTTTCATCCGGAATTAACGAATTGCAAAGGTCCCCAAATGAAGTAAATCTATAAGGAAGTATGTTATAAACAGCAAAATACCCGTTATTTTTAAAATAATCACGTTCAAAAATTTCATTTAAGTTTAATACACTCATTGCATCAAGAAACATAAAATGCTGATTATGTCCGGTCTGCCAGTAATTAAGTCCTTCAGAATAGCCGCCGTCTTTTCCGCCCCACGAGGGAAATTGTCTATTATAATATTCATAAGCCCATGCCAGATATTTTGGTGCATCTCTTAATTCATGATACAAAGCCAAGCCGGCAAGACCTATTGTAGATATAAACCGCATTTTATGACTACTATTCTTTTCAATAGGGATTGGTTCTTTTGCTAAATATAGATTTGTAACATGCTCAAATAAAATTTCAACTCGTTCTTTTAATGCAGATTCAATATATTTTTTTTCTTTTTCAGTTAAAGCATTATAAACCCAATCATAAGCTAATATCATTGGTCTTAAAGACTGTATAAAAGCTTCGTCATTATTTTTAATATCAATTCCGCCATTGATATCCCAGCTGGCTAAATGCATAAGCCATCGCGCTGCTTCCCGTGCAAATTTATTATCTTTAGTAATTAAATAAGAAAAAGCATACATCTGAGCTATGATCCCTGTATTAAAAGAATCTTTATATGCTTTTCTCCATAACTCCACTCTTTCTGCGGTTTTCTCTTTTGGAATTCTTTTCGGTTCATTTATTAATGGGATGTTAAATTTATATAAAATTGCATTTTTAAAAACATAAGAATAATCTTTATTCTTTTTAATTTTAAAAACAAAATCTTTAAATTCTTCTAACTCGGATTTTAAAATCAATACTCTTGGATGATCTTTTGGAATAACTTGATTTATTTTTTTTATTCTATCCTCAACAATTTTATTATCTTTTGAACTCATAGGATTTAAAAGCTGAAGTGCGAATATTAAGAAAAACAGACTGCAAATAAAATCAAAATATTTTTTCATTTGTTTTACCTTTTTTATGAATACTTTTTAATCCTGTTGTAAGTCCGCCAATACTTTCTCAATATCTACGTTTATTGTTTGTTTTTTCAACTGTTACTGGCAAGTGATTTGATATAATTAAAATTTCATTCACACTTTAATCCTTGATTAATTTTTAGTAAAATGTTCAAGATTTTTTTTAATTTTATCTTCCTCCTCGATTTCCATTTCAGATAAAACCATTGCTGTATCAATAAGTGCAAGATGAGAATACCCCTGAGGAAAATTACCCAATAATTGCTTTGTTTCAAAATCAATATCTTCACTAAATAATCCAAGATGATTAGAAAAAGATAATAATTTTTGAAACATTTTATTTGCCTCTTTTTTTTCTCCAATTTTATATAAGCTTTTTATCATCCAGAAAGTACATATCGTAAAAGATGATTTTGGCAATCCAAAGTCATCTTTATTTATATATCTATAAATCAAACCTTCTCTAGATAACTTTTCTTTAATCTTTATAACAGTTTTTATATATTTTTCATCATTATATTCTATAAATCCATATGCAGCCATTAATAAATTAGCCGCATCCATTGCTTTATTTTCATAACTTTGAGTAAAAGCCTGTACTTCTTCATTCCACCCTTTTTTTAATATATCATTTTTTATTCTCATTCTTAATATTTTCCATTTGGTTACATATTCATCTTTCCCTAATAATTCTGCAATTTTTATTCCTCTGTCAAGAGCAACCCAGCATAATACTTTAGAAAAAACAAAATGCATCTTTTTACTTCTATATTCCCAGATACCTCTATCTTCTTTCATCCAATTTTTTCTTACTGTTCTAATTAAAGATCTTACTATTGTCCATAACTCTTCACTATTTTCAATATTACTTTTAAATAACTCAAAGTATTTATGAATAGCGTCTAATAATACGCCATATATATCATTCTGTTTTTGCATATACGCTTTATTTCCGATTCTTACAGGTTTACTATTTTTATAACCGCTAAGCCATGTTAATTCTGTTTCAGTTAATATTTTTTCTTTATTAATTCCATACATTATTTGAATATTTTCATTTTTATAAGAAACTACATCAATAATAAATTTTATAAATCTTTCTGCAACATTATAATGTCCAAGATTTGTTAAAACAG
Source organism: uncultured Spirochaetales bacterium (assembly GCA_964646595.1). Lineage (GTDB taxonomy): Bacteria > Spirochaetota > GWE2-31-10 > GWE2-31-10 > JAFGQB01 > CAZYID01. The sequence continues at coordinate 17,333 of CAZYID010000003.1, forward strand.
AAATGATCATTGAAGAATCCCTGATCCAACAAAACCTATAATCCCAATTTCTAACCTCACCTATAGCTTCCGGTAATGATGTTGTTATTGCTGCAATCAAAGCGCCTGTTTTTTGATAACTTAATATTTTTAAAACAAGAGCACTTCTAATTATTTCATTAGAATAATGAGCAAAATGTATTGTTTTGTTAGACCATTCTAACCAGTAAACTTTTGTTCTCTCATATTCTAAAATAATCTTATCAATATCTAAATTAATAAGTTTTTGATTATAACTTAATAGAAAATAATGATCTCTTTTTATTTCTATTTCGTTACTATTACAAATATCTAAAAATTTAAAATCAGTATATAAATAAATTGATTCATAATCTCCTGTTGCTGTATAACTTTTTATATACTCTCCTTTTATTTCTGTAACTGTTTCATGTTTTGCATATACTAATTTTGGATTATAAATAAAACTTGCAATCGGCTTACCTGAAATATATTTTATATACCTAATTATATCAGGAGGGGAAACATAATGATTATTTTCTTTTTTATATCTTGGCATGAAATCAATTATTTCAAAAGCATTATTACCGTCATAAAATTTTGTTATAAGTATATTTGTATTTTTAATATATTTTTGTTCAGATTTATAATTACTATCTACAGAGATGCTAAATTCTCCACCTAAATTTCTATCTAGTATCTTTGCAAAAATAGAATGAGAACTAAAATTTGGAAGACATGCCCATTCTATACTTCCATCTTGAGAAATCAACGCAGCACTTCTACAATTCCCAATAATACCATAGTTTAAATTATCCATAATAATATATAATAATGAATTCCCTTATTTTTTTTATATGATTTTTTTAAATAAAGGGCACATCTAAAAACCTCATTTGGTTTTATACTCGATCTTTTTATCTGATGTTTCGTTGCCAAAATCCTCATATAGACATACTATATTGCGGTTTTGGTGCCTTGCCTTGGTTGCATAGGCGAGCAATAATCCGAAGGATTATGACCAGCCTCAGAAAGAAATCTCTTCGTATAAATTCTAAAGCAGGTATTTAGAAGTACTCTAAAAAAAGTAAATTGTTAAAACAATTTTATTGACTTTAACAGAATGAAATTACTTTATCAAGAATATTCGTATTTTTCTAAATAAAACATTAATATACACTATAACTAAAAAGGGCCTACCTGCCAACCACACAACTCCTCGTATGGCAAGCAAGTAGGCCCAATATTTCAATTTAATATATTTAAGCAACTTCTATTTTTATCTCTTTTGTTTTTTGTTCTTCTTTCTTAGGTAAAGTTAAAATTAAAGTCCCATTTTCAAAATTTGCATTTATTTTATCCGAATTTACAGCATTGTTTAATTCAAATGATCTTTTAAAGCCTGCATATTTAATCTCTTCCCTAATGCATTCATATCCTTTATCAGCCTTTTTAGAACATTCTGCTTTTAATGTTAATACATCTTTTTCCACTTTTAAAGATATATCTTCTTTTTCTGCACCAGGTAAATCAAAATACATTTTATACCCATTTTCATTCTCATAAATATCACAAGCAGGTGTTTCATATACATAACCTCTTGTTGATTCAACTTTTTCATTTTTTTTCAAATCTTTCCTTTTTTCTTCTTGCATAATTTTCCTCCTTTTATTTTATTGTTATACTCTTTGGTTTTGATTCAGGAGATTTAGGTAACTTAATCATCAATAATCCATTTTTCATCTCTGCTTGGATATTATTGCTGTCAACTTTTTCATTTAATAAAAAGCTTCTCTCAAATTTACCGGTAAATCTTTCGTTAAGATAACATCCGGTATCATCTTTTTCTTCTTTTTTCTTCTCTCCTGAAATCTTTAAAGAATTATCTTTTAATACTATTGACACATCATCTTTTTTAACTCCCGGAAGTTTAGCAATAACAATAAATTCATCATTATTATTATATATATTTACTTCCGGATAATATGAATCTCTATAACCGTGAGATGAGTCAAACATTCTGCTAATATTTCTGTTCAAATCATACAAATCATCTAATATTGTAGTTAACATAAAAACCTCCTTATTTAATTTCTATTTTTTTTGGTTTTGCATTTTCATGCTTTGGTAATTCAATCTTTAAGACTCCGTCTTTAAGACTTGCATTTATTTTTTCAGGATCTGCGCTATCAACATTAAAGCTTCTTGTAAAACTTCCTTCAGATCTTTCATAACTTTTCCTTTTGCTTTTTTCTTTTTTTTCTTCTCTCTTTCTGTTCCATGAAATTGTTAAAATATCATTTTTTAAACTTAGATTAATTTCGTCTTTTTTAACACCAGGTACTTCCAACTCAACATGATACCTATCATCTAGTTCTTCAAAATCACATTTACCATTAAGTATCTTATCAAACTCATTTGAAAATCCTGAAAATAAAGCATTTCTTCCTTTTTCAAACAATGACGGTACTTCATCCCAAAAATCATTAAATAATGCTAAATCTTTTCTCATAATTAACCTCCTCTATTTAATTTTAAAAACATCTATAAATTATAAAGCAACTCGTATGCCAAAAATTTAAAGTTTTTTATAATAAAAATACAATGTACGTAAGTTGTTTTATAGAAACAAATTACGTTGCCTTATAAAAGTATATTAATTCATATACATATTTGTTTATAAGTATAATTTCTATAATTCGAGAAAAATTTTATTAATTTACTTAAATTAATCTAAAAAGTGGGTAAATTTTATACATATGAATACTTTTTTTACATAAATTTGTGAAAAATATATATATTACTATTTAAAATGCTTAAATTGTTATTTATATAATAATCTTTTTATTAAATTTTTACCGCTCTTTTTAGCAGTATACATAATATCATCAGCAATTTTTATCATGTCATCTGCTGAAATCGGGATTTTTTTAAATGTTACAAGCCCGATACTAAGGGTTACAGGCCAATTATAATTTTCCATTTCTATTTTTATTTCTCTAACTAATTTTTTAATTACAAGATTTGACTGTTCATAATTTGTTTCCGGTAATAAAACAACAAATTCATCTCCCCCCAAACGTGCAATGATATCAGTTATTCGAAGATTATCTTTTATAATATCTGCTACTACTCTTAGTAATGCATCCCCAACAGGATGTCCAAAAGTATCATTTAAATATTTAAAATTATCAAGATCAATATATGCAAACGAAAACATTGAATTATATCTTTTTGATCTATGTATTTCTGTCTGCGCTAATTCATAAAAATATCTGGCGTTTATTACTCCTGTTAAAAAATCATATCGTGCAATTTGTTCAGTCTTTTCTAATGTTTCTTTTAAAAAAGATATAATATATACAAATATAATAAAAAAAATAAATCTTATTGCTACAGCCCAATATACTTTAAAACTGGCAAACACAAAATCTTGTTTTATATACAAATCAATAAAAATCCAGATTAAAGCACTTGCAACCGAAAAAACAATCCCGTTTGTTTTATGAATAAACCAGGTAACAATAAAAACAGGTGCTAAATAAAATAATGAAAATGTAATTTTAGAACCAAAATAAAAATCAACAAAAGCAATTAGGAAAAGAATAATTATTGATAAAAATTCAATAATTATTTTTGGTGTTTTATTTAATATCTGATAAAAGAAATCTATTAATCTTCGCATATTTCTATATTATATACCATATAGAAATATTAATAAATTAATTACAAAATTTTATGTTATTTTTTGCTTTTTTTTAAATTGAAATAAATTGAGTTTTTATATGAATTATCTGAACTTAGTATAAAAAAAATACTTAATTGTTTATTAAATTAGTTTTTAGAGTTTATATATTCAACCATTTTTTCTTTAATTGTTTTAAAAATTTTTACTCTTTTATTATCATCTTCTTCAAGTAAAGTAATACGAATACCTCTTTTTTTTGAATAAAATCCGGTTAAAGGAACAGTAATAATACCTGTGCTGCCAAGCAGATAATAAACAAATCTTTTATCATTTTCAATATGTTTGTCTGAACATAGCTCTTCTATTCTTTTCCTAATCTTGGGATTCTCAATTTTTAAAGTTTGCTTTGAGTTTAATACTTTTTCATCAAAAAGAATTGTCATATAAAATGCGCCTTTTGGCTCTATTGGAATAATTCCTTTTGACCCGCTAAATATCATCATAGCCTCTTTTGCTCTTTTTTGATATTTTTCTTTCCTTATTTTAAGATGATCTTTATATTTTGAATGTCCAAATATTATTGGAATTGTCATTTGAGGCATAGTTGTAGAACAAACTTCAAGCCGTTTAGCACTTAAGATTGTATCAATATACTTTTGAAACTGTTTGTTATTATTTTTATTATAAACTTCTATCCATCCGCATCTGGAACCAGGCCATGGTATCTCTTTGCTTATACCTCTTAGACTGATTCCGCAGGCATTCCCTATAACAGTACTAAGTTTAACTCTATCTTTTGGTAAATATACAAGCTCCGAATAAATTTCATCACAAACTATAAAAAGGTCAAGTTCTTCAGCAATCTTGCATATTCTTTTTAATTTATCTTTTGGAACTATAGCGCCTGTAGGATTACCAGGATTAATTACTAATATCCCGGCAATCGAATCATTATATTTTGCTTTATTATAAATTTCATCAACATCAGGTTCCCAGCTTTTTTCTGACATTAAATTATATGTTAAATGCTCATATCCGGAATGAGCTGCTTCTGCAGAAGAATGAGTAGAATATGCTGGAGTTGGTCCAATTACTCTTGCTTCTCTTTTTAAAAAACCAAAAATTTTTGCAACTGCATCACCAAGACCATTAAAAAAATAAACATCATTTGCAGTTATTTGGACTCCGCCTTCCTTATTGGTCATATTTGCTATATATTCTCTGGTGTCAGGAACACCCTGTGTATCGCAATACCCCCAGGATAAATCATTTTCAACAACATCTTTCATAATCTCTTTAATCCAGGGTTGTATTTTTTCACCTTTTGCTACGGGGTCGCCTATATTTTCAAATGTTAGATTGAGCCCTTGTTTTTTTAGTTCATTTGCTATAACAACAATTTCTCTTATCTCATATGTAAGAGCATCAGCTCCATCAGGAACTATTGTTCTTCTCAAAGTATTCTCCTGATAATAATTTGTCGGATTATAACAAAAATTAATTATAAATAAAACATGTTTTTATTAAGTTAAAATTAAATCTTATTTTTGCCACAATTTTGTCAAATTATAAATATTGTATATTTCTAGTAACTAAAAACTTTACACTAATTTCTTATAAAAATTAAACGTACTTGTATTATAATCTTTAATCTTTTTTTTAAAAATTGAGGTTAAAATACTTTTTATATTATTAAAATAACGTAAATCTGCAGTAAGACTGTTAAAAGAAATTCTCTCTTTTTTTATCTTTTCATTGATTAATGAAAAAGGAATCTCGGAAACAAAAACATTCAAATCTTCCTGCTTATGACATTCAACCTTTATACCAAATTTATCTTTAAAAATTGATCCATTTTTAAAAAAGCTCGAATTAACTCTTGACTGAAAAAGTTCGATTTTCCCAAAAACTAATGCTTCTATTTTACCGCATGTAAAACTGCTTAAAGATTTAAAAACAGACATATCTCCTTCAGGAGTTGTATAAACAGACGAAAATCCAAGATCATAAAAAAAATTTGCTGCCAAATGATTCATAACCGGCATACCAAATCCCAGGCTTTTATTGCATTTTATGTCATTTAATATGCTTATTCCGGTATAAGAGTTTGCTTCAAAATTTTTAAATCCTGCGTCAAAAAACTTATTTATATATTCTTTCATTTTTTCAGCATCATGCTCATATAATACTGCAGGGATTGATAAAATGATTTGATGTTTTTCTTCCAGCTTTTTTGCTAATGAAATATCTATTGGATTAATTAAAGAGATAACTATAATTTTAACCGGAAAATCACAATTTATTAAATAAGAACATTGATTGCTTGAAACAAGAATCTTATCCGGAAAATCACCTAATATTTTTTCTCTTTGGAAAGTTTGTTCTTTATAACTAACAGCATCTAAAACCTCTCCTGATAAATCCGGAAGTTTTTCTTCTTCTCTGATTACTGCTTTTATTTGAGATTGAATTTCTTTAATTATTTTCTGAATAAAAGACGAAGTCAATTTTAAATTTAAATCATTAATGTTAATCTTAAAATTATTTTCCATTATATTAACATCATTTATTAACTGATCAATTATTCTATCAATTGAAACTAATTTTGCTTTAGTTTGCTTTGTAGGAATTTTTGTATTTATCTCATATTTTATTTTAAAAAAATTTATTATTGTTTTAATATTATCTTTATCAATTGTAATATTAATTTCATTATTATCATCAAAATATTTATTAATTATTACCTCTTCTGAAGTGATTTTTTTATAATTTTGCCAATCTTCATTATAACTGGTCAAATCATTATGCTGATAAAAATGTCCTCTATCAACTTCACGAGCAGAAAAGCTCTTTAATTCTTTAAATTGATTTATTATCCCTTTAGCATCTAACTTATTATCTATTGCTTCTCTATAAATAGATGTTAATTTCCCGATCCATAAAGCATTTTTTAGTCTACCCTCAATCTTTAATGCTGATACACCTGCTTTATCAATTTCTGATAGTAACTCTATAAGCGAAAGATCTTTCATTGAAAAAAAAGGATTTTTTTTATCATTTGTTTCCCAGATAACACGGCACGGAGCAGTGCATATACCTCTGTTCCCGCTCCTCCCTCCTACCCATGAAGACATAAGACATCTGCCTGAAATACTAAAACACATTGAACCTTCTGTAAAAATCTCACATTCAACATTATCAATTGAACAAGCTTTTTCAATTTCTGATAATTTTAATTCTCTGGCTAAAACAACTCTTTTTACATTCAGTTTTTTTGCGAAATCAACTCCAAATGAAGAACTAACTGCATTTTGAGTAGAAAAATGCATAATAATTTTATCTTTATAAAATTTATTAATCAAATAAATGATAGCCGGATCTTTAAGAATAACCGCATCTATATTAATTAATACAGCTATTTCTAATATTTGAGCGATCTCTTTTATTTCATTGGATTTTAAATCAATGTTAAGAGTTAAATATACTTTTTTGTTTTTTTGATGAGCAATATTAATAACTTTTTTTAAATTATAAATGGTGAAATTTTCCGCCGGTCTTCGAGCATTAAATTTCTTTAATCCCAGATAAACAGAATCAGCACCATTTTCAATTGCATTTAAAAAAGCATCAATATTTCCGGCAGGAGACATTAATTCAATTACCATAAATTAGAACCTTAATATTCTCCTTTTTGAACTTTTTGTAAAAATCGAAAAGATAAAAACAAAGCATGAATATAATAAAAAAACAAATATAAAATTGTTAAAAATAAAGGTAAAAATAAAAGGAAAAATTTTGCACTATATTGAAAAACATCATATGCAATAAAACCACAAACATTTAAAGAAACATATGTATAAAATGGAATTGAGAATCCAAAAAATATTATAATTCCAATATTCCGCCATTTTTCTGCCAGTTCAATGCTCCCAAAATAATGTAACCCTCTTTCCATTAATTTCGAGACAATGAATAATATTAATGACATAAGAATTGGAGTATACTGCTGTATTGCTCTATATATTTTATATTTAAATAAAAAGAAATCTAAAACATGAATAATAAGGACCAAAATAGTTAATAATATTGCAATAGATGAAGAAACAAAAGGATATACTCTATGAATTATTAGTATTCCTATTAGTATAAGAATTGTACCGACAATCTCATAACCAAATAGATTTAACAAATGGAAACGAGAAAGCCAGAAAAAAGTAAAATATCTTACTTTAATTACCCAAAAAAAAATACCTACTAAAATTATTTTTAAAGAAAAAGCTAATTCTTTTGTCTGATTTTTATCCAGAATTTTACTCCAATTTTTTAATAAAATATTATCATATAAAAAATTTAAAAACAAGTTGAATCAAATGATTCTCCTTTTTTAATATCTTTTTTTACCTTTTTCCCTAATATCCGAGGAAGTTTATCAACAGACATCTCTTCTACAGGACGAATAATTAAAATTAAATCCTTAACAATTTGTTCGCCTTTTTTAATATCTCTTTTTGCGTATAACCCTCTTCTTGCACTTTTTTCAATCACAATATCTGCTCTTTTTTCTTTATTAAATATAAGAGCTTTATCAACAGCAGATAATTCATTTTTTAAATTAAAAAAATCATTTGGTTCCAATGAAATACAGTGATCAGGACCTTTTAACTTTTTATCAATTGTAAAATGTCTTTCAAAAATTGATGCTCCTAAAACTCTTGCTGTTATTGACATTGTATTATCTGTTGTATGATCTGAAAATCCTATTGGATAATTGAATTTTGATTTAAATAATTCTATCATTCTTAGATTCATATCTTCATATTCCGGCGGATATTTTGATATTGTATGCAGAATAATTATATTATTATTCCCGATTTTGTTAATGATTGAAACAGATTTTTCAATCATTTTTAAATTGCTCATGCCGGTGGATAAAATTATAGGTTTTCCAGTTTTTGCCGCAGCATTGAGTAAGTCTGTATAATTCAAATCAGATGAAGCAATTTTATAACATGGGACATTAAGTTCTTCCAGCCATTCAATGCATTCTAAAGAAAAAGGAGTAGAAAAAAAAGTGATCCCTATTTCCTTGGAATATTCAGAAATTTTCTTAAAATCATCTTTTGAGAATTCTAAACTTTTAAATAAAGAAAAAGCGTTTGATTTTTTTGATATAAATTCTTCTGTTATAAATGTCTGGAATTTAACAGCATCAGCACCGCTTTCTTTTGCGCTTTTAATCTGTTTTTTTGCAAGGTTAAGATCAAGATTATGATTTAATCCGATTTCTGCTATCAAATAGGATCTTTGATTTTCTCCTATTATTTTCCCGTCAATAATAATACTTTTTCTCATTTTTATTTTTTTCTACTTACTGCTTTTTTTTCTGTTGATAAATATTTAAACATTTTCTTTACAATTCCAAGTTTTCCAAATGAAATATAATAAATTCCACCAATAAGAACTAAAATTGGAATACATATAATTATAAAATATATTATTATTTTTATAAAATAAAACAAAAACACTACAATAAAATAAGATAAATTATTCAATTCATTTTTTACTGACGGCCATCTTCTTGATATTTTTTTAATATATGGGATTGAGAATTCCATCTTTAATGAAGAAAAAGAAATTTGCTGAGATAAATTCTTAAAACTTCCTTCAAGTGACTCCAGTTCATTAGTAACTCTGTTTAATTCATTTTCATATTTTATAAGATCATCTATGTTTTTTGCATAGGCTATGTAATCCCTTATCCTTTCCTGATGAATCTTTTTATTCTTTATTCTGCCTTCCAGATCAAAATATTCCTTAGTAACATCTTTTGCTGAAATTGATTTATGAGTAATTTTCCCGAATTTATTTGCTTCTTTTAAAAAATCATCAAAGTTTTCTACAGGTATATTAACACTGATGCTCACTCTATTTACAGAAAAGTTTGATGATACAATATATCCTCCAAACTCTGTTACTTTTTCTCCTACAATATTTTCTATATTTTCAACTGCCTTTACTTCATAATTAATTGATCCGCTTTTAATAATCTTTCTATTATCCAAAATTTCATCAACACTTTTTAAAGGATTCTTGCTCTTCAAATCATCACTTGAACTTTTTATTATTCTGCTAGTGCCAAATTCAATATCTTTAGATTGTTTTAGCTCTAATGATTCATTTCTTTTTAAAGAACCTTTAGCGCAATTAATTAATGTTAAAAAAAATAAAAAAAACAGTAAATATCTTTTCATAAAAGCATGCTCCTTTTATAATACTGAGATTAACAATTCTTTAAAAAATATATTAAGAAATTACATTTAACTTTCTGATGCTTTTTTTAAAACATGAACATTGATTATTATTAGTCAATTCTAATCAAAAAATCATCTCGTTCTGCAGGGATCCATTCTTCTTTATCCAAATCGTAAACAAAGCCTCTTACTTTTTGCTTAATTAAATTGCGATTAACAAATGTAAACTCAGTAACATTAACAAATGTTCCCGGCTTGTTTGCCGTAACACATTGACTTTCTACTCTAAATATTTTAGTGCCGTCTTTACTTAACCAAGAATTACTAAAAAGAGTCCATGTAGCTTTTTTATTTTTTGTTTTATCTGAAATTAATTTTAAATCATCTGCTTTAATTGGTTTATTCCCGTCATAAACTACATATAATTCATATTTACCTTTAACTTTTTTAAATTCTATATATTTTTTATCTTTATCGCCATTTTCCCAAATCCATTTACCTTCAAAATTTGGTTTTTCATCCATATTTTTTTACTCCTATATTTTTAATTAATAAAATAAATGACTTATTATAATATTTATTATAATATAATATATTAATTGAATCAATTTATATTATACTTGTTTTACTTTTATTTATATATGAAATACGCAATAATTTCTGACATACATTCTAATTTAGAATCTATGAAAACATTTTTAAAACTCTTACCTAAACTGCAAATTGAAAAAATAATTTGTCTTGGTGATATTATCGGATACAATCCAAATCCAAATGAATGCATACAAATTATTTCTAAATTTAATAATTTAGAAATAATAAGAGGAAATCATGATAAAGCAATTATTGAAAATAATTATTATGATTTCTCAGATTATGCAAAAAAAGCAATAAAGTGGACAGCAAAAAATATTAACCAGCCCTCTTTAAACTTTTTAAATAATATTATAAAAGGACCAAAAATTATTGATGATTTATTTGCAATTTGTCATGGTTCTGCTTTAGACGAAGATAATTATTTATTTATGCCGTTTCATACAAAAGGTGATTTCTATTGGTTAAGCAAAAAAAACCTTAAAATTCTTTTTTTTGGGCATACACATTATCAAGGTATTTTTTGCATGAATAAAAAGAAAAAGATTGAAGTATTAATTGACGATGTATTACAAATAGATCCTGATTGTTATTATTTAATAAATCCCGGTTCAATTGGACAGCCGCGGGATAATGATCCTCGAGCAAGTTTTATAGTTTTTGATTCTGATAAAATGCTAATTAATGTACTGAGATATAATTATCCTTTCAAAGAAACACAATTAAAAATTATCAACAATGACCTGCCACAATTTTTAGCAGAAAGACTGGCATATGGCTATTAATATTTAAAATTAATTTATTATAAAACAATTGGATAATATTTTTTATATTTTATGTTTTTAACTAATTCATCAACATCATTAATATTATCTTCAAAAGAAGTTGCATATTTAGCTGTCATTTCAAAAGAATGAGTGTCACTTGCTCCAGTATAATTAATGTCAAATTTATTTAATATTTTTGCTGTTTTTTTAATCTGTTTATCATTTAAACACCCATTATATAATTCCAATGCATCAAATTTTTTAAGTAAATCCATAGTAATCTTAAAACCTTTTTTCATTCCCCATCGAAATGGATGAGCCCATATCAATGCACAATTATCTCTATTTACACTTTTCTCTAATTCTTCAATTCTATAAATAAGCTCAAGCTTAGCTATATTGTGCCCAAATACTAAGATATGCCCTAAGTCTGTTGATAATTCAATTCCAAAAAAAATCTTTATCAATCCTTGATATTTTCTCAGGAGTTTAAGTTGTTCTCTTTCCGGCCACAGGTAATTATGTTCTGTTATACATATTCCATCAATATCAGCTTTTATATATGCTTTTATTAATTCATCCGGACTTATTTTTGAGCATGAAGAATATCTGGAAGTATGGTTATGAATATCAATTATCATTAAAAAAAATTAAACCTTTTTTAAATAAAAGTAAAGCATTATGAAATTTTAATACTTTATATGAATAGAAGTATTAACCAGATCGTCAATGACGTGAAAGTATTAATAACAATAAAAAGGATTTAATAATGTATAGAATTATATTAATTATTTTAATAATATTGTTTTTTAATTGCACTTTAACTGAACCATGCACTTTAATTATTGAAAATGAGTCCGATTATACAATTACAGTATCAGTCAGCAATGGAGATAAATCAGAAATTATTTTAAATAAAGGTAAAGGTGATTTTGTTCTTGTATCACCCGGACAAATTGAACTGACAGTCAATATAGAATCAATAAAATTCATAAAAAAATATACTATAACTATGAATTATCAGGAAAAGAAAAAATTTATTTTTGACATTCATAAGTAGTAAAATATTTTAAATTTCTCTTTATTACATTCAATTTAAATTTTTTTTAATTATTAAATTCTTTTTAATTTTTTTTTATATATTTGTGATATAATATTAACAAATGAAAATTAAAATGCAAAAAAGAGAGATTTTAAATTCATTAAAAGAAATTCACCAATCTTCTTTTATTCCATTCATGCTGTTTAACAATAAAAAAACAATTATCTTTATCAATAATGCCTTTTTAAAAAAATTTAACTTTTCAAATGAATCTTCAACAATCGGCAAAGATATTAATTTTCTATTTTCAAAAAAAGATAAAGACTTGGTGCCATTTTCTTCATTAAAAATTGATGAAGTTATAAATGGAAATCAAATTTATTCTTATTTTCCAAAAGGTAAAGAGGAAACTTTTTTCTATATTTCTTCATTCCAAGTAAGAGAAGATAAAGACGATACTTATTACTACTCAATTTTAAAAGAAATAACAGATTTAGAAGAAAAACTTATGGAAGAAAGTATAAGAGCTTTAGTTATTGCCAGTCAGTTAAAAGATAATGATACTGGCAATCATATAAAAAGGATTAATACTTATTCATATATTATGGCAAAAGAACTTTATAAATTAAATAATAATTTATATCCGGAAATAGATAACGATTTTATTGAAAAAATATTTAAAGTTGCATCTATGCATGATGTTGGGAAAATAGGTACTCCGGATTATATTTTAACAAAACCTGGAAAATTAACAAAAGAAGAATTTAAAATAATTAAAGAACATACAATAAACGGTGCATTTATTTTATCAAAAATGGCCGGACAAATGGCCAGAGATATTGCTCTTTTTCATCATGAAAAATGGGATGGCACAGGGTATCCTTATCAATTTAAAGAAGATCAAATCCCTGTTGCAGCAAGAATTGTTGCAGTAGCTGATGTTTATGATGCACTTCGAATGGAAAGAATTTATAAACCTTCTTTTTCTCATAAACAAGCTGTTGGAATAATAAAAAAAGGCAGTAATTCACATTTTGATCCAAATATGGTTGATTGTTTTTTAAAAATTACTGAGCGATTTAATGAAGTTTATGAAAAAATGAAAGACGAAGAAAGAAATAGAAGTTTCCATGTTGATCTTGATATTGAAGTAAATGAAATGAATTTTCAATAAAAAGTTAAATATTCTTAATTATTTCCTATGACAATAATTTTCTATTTTAAAATTTGAACATCACTTATTTTAACAATATCATTTTTATTGCTGGTACTTAACACTTTAATTTTAATATATTTACAAGTTACTTCTTTGCCATCATAAATTTCAACATATGATCGTCTTTTTACAACTCTAATAAATTTCTTATTTCTAATTTTTTCTATAACCACTTTAGAATTTAAAAAATCCGGAGAATTAGAAAATTCTAATTTAATTAATAATGGTTTATTCATGTTTTTAAGATCAAATCTGCTTTTATAATAATCAGGAAAAATTCTAATCTTACTAAATTTAACAAAATTACTTTTATTGCCTTTATATTCAAGGTTTATTTCATTATCAGATTTATTTAATTCAAAATATGATTTGATCCCATCTTTCGTTTTTGCCGGAGTATATTTAAAAGATAAAGGATTTATTGTATCCTTTGAATGAAAAGGTGAAATTTTTACTAATAAATTATTTATTGCAGAAGCTTTAAAATTTTTATACACCCAGTAATAATTATTTCCTCTTTTTTTATAATTTATTGGCATTATCTTTAAATAATCCTGATCAATTATATTTGCTTTTACTTTTAATAATAATTTATCAATTTTTTTCTCTTTATCAGAATATGAAGTATTAAAATTATATATAAAAATTTTCTCACTTTCATAACTTGTTGAGTTCTTATCATTTACTGATAAATACATTAAAGCAGGATCTTCTAATTCTTCTATAATATTTTTAGTATTATTAAATTTAATTTCATTAAAATAATGCGGTGTAGTATAAGATATTTTAATAATCTTGTTTTCATCCTGTTTAATGCTTACCGGACTAATATACCATGAATAAGTATAATAAAATGAGTCTACTATTTCTTCATTAATAATTTTATTCCTGCCATTTCTATCAATTCTTTTTTGATATAAATAATCTCCTATTTTATAAGGAAGATTTAATTCATACTGATTATCTTCTTTAATAGAATAATTTGCCCTGTGCCCGTTAATCAATATAGAATAGTTTAAAAAATCACCGTGTATTATGTTGGATTTATAATTTTTTTTATTTATAAGCTTTTTTATTTTTGCATCAATTCTGGGAAAAGCAAATAATATTTTTGCATCTTTTCCATTATTTTTTAATTTATATGTTATTGAAACATTTGAGTAATTATCAAAAAGATTTATTTGAATAATTGCAGAATAAATATCAATAGCATCAATATCACCTTCTGAAATTATTATTTTTTCTTTTCCGCCGCCAAAAAGATTATTAAAATATTTCTTTGTGATTTCTTCATTTGAATTTGAATAAAAATTAATTGTTAATAAAAATATAAATAATGGGAATATTAAATTTTTTTTAAATAAATTAATTTTATTCATCTCTCACTATAAAGTTATCACAAATTTTAAAACTTTGCCGTTATTAATAAAATCATTAATCATAAAAGTATATATTACCTCTTTTTTATCTTTAGATAATATTACGCCTTCTGTATGTTTTATTGGAGTTGCTGTTTTTATTCTAAATGTAAATTTAGCTTGTTTTGTAAGACGATTATAAAAATTTATATCATCTTCTTTCTGCTGAAGCACAAAACTTTTAAAAATACCGTCTGGATCCATTTTTTTAAAATCTAAAATTTGAGTTAATGTAACATTATCATTTTCTTTTTTTAGACTTAAGTTTGCTAATCCGGCCGGAAGACTCTCTAATATTTTTTTTAAATCCTTAAATTCAATAACAATAGTTCCTTTGTACCCGTTAGCAGTATCTATTTTAACACTTTTTAATTTTACATATTCTGTTTCTTTAAATGTTTCTTTAAAAAATTCTTCATCAATAAGAATTAATGGATCAAATTTTTTACTGTTTTCAACATTTATATTTTCTGCTGCAATTGAAATCAATTGAAAATAATCATCATCAATATTATATTCAATTATCATTTTACCGCTATTTTTATCAGGATTTAAAATAATAGTATGATTATAACAAGATAATGAAACAATAAAAATAAATATAATAAATAAAAACCTAATAACTTTCATTAATATCTCCATATATTATAATAATATTTTTAAAAAAAATATTATTATAATTATTTAAAAAATTCTAATATTATACACTTAATATACAATATTTTTATAAAAAAACAAATACTATATCTATAATTAATATTTAAAAGTATTGTCTATTGCGAAAAATTATGATATTTGGTATAAGAATTATTTAAATAGAATTTATTTTAAAGTGCAAATTCAACAATTTTCTTTAATTATTTTGTAAACATATTTTAAAAAATATTGAATTTGAGTTATTCTATTTTTTTCTCGATTATAAATAAAGATTGTTATATTTAAGGGATATTTTTTTTATGAAAAAATTCTTACCATATATTCTGGTTTTTTTTATTATTACTTCTTGTAAAACTATTAGTATAAAAAATAAAGAAACATTTGGAAAAATTATTTTTAAAAATCTAAAAAACAAATCAGAAAAAACTGAAAATGCGTTAATAACAGGTTTATTTAGAATTAGCGGAGTTGAAGAAATACCTTCTGCTTTTTTAAAATTTGAATCATTTTGTTTCTTTAATGAAAAAAAAATTTATTTTAGAATGTCTTTTATTAATAATGTTATAGCAGATATCATTATTGATAAAAATAAAGTACTTTTTCTCAACCATATTGGAGAAGAATATGTTGAATATAATATAGAACAAGTTGATTTTTCAAAATTTACCGGAGCAAATTTTAATCCTCTGGATATTAGTTATTTTTTTATAGGTAATATTCCTTTCTCTGAAAACATGGAATTAATTGATTTTAAATGGCAAAAAAAAGAATATATAATGAATATTACTGATAATATTTCTAAATACACTATCACTCTTAATAGAAATGAACAAATAACAAAAGTGCAAATATTTAATCAATATTTTGATAATCTAATTTTAGATTCTATAATATATCGTGACGAATCAAACGGGGAAGCAAAAAAACCATATAAATTTGATTTTTTAACAGAAAACAAAAAAATTAAAATTTCATTTATTTTAAAAAACATTTCAATAGAACCTCCTCAGAGTGATCTTGAAAAATTTAAGATCCCAAAAAAATACAAAAAAGTATCGTCAATTGAAAAAATTAAAATTGATTTTAAAGGGATAAACAAAAAGAAATGATAAAATCCCTTATTTTCAAAAAAAAAATATATAACGGATTGTAATTTGCGTAGAATAATATTAATAAATTTTATAATATTTTTTTGTGTTATAAATTTTTACCCACAAGACAATTTAAATATACCAATTAATAATAATGAAAAAATAATTGGCGCAATAATATTTGACGGTTTAAAAACTACAAATCCAAAATATTTATTATCAAAAATCTCAATTAAAGAAGGTTCCGTTTGGGATGAAGAAGTAAAAGAGACTGTTATAAAAGAGCTTTTAGATATTGGCTCAATTGTTGAAGATCTAACAATTACTGCTATAGATAAAGAGGATAATTTAGTTGATATTAAAATTGACATATTAGAAAAAAGTGCTTTTATTTTTATTCCATATTTCACTTATTCAAATTCAAAAGGAATAATGCCTAAAATAGTTTTTAGACATTATAATATTGGCGGTTACAGAAAATATATAAATTCAAAAATTGAGTTTTTACCCAAAGATAATTTGGGTATATTTTTTAAATTTAAAGACCCTGAAGCAAATTTTAATAAAAACCTTTCTTATCTGTTGGAAACTGAATTTCAAACTTCATATTTTAATTATCTTGTTAAAGGAATAAAGCCTATCGGTACATTGGGAACGGCAATGCCAGAACCAGATGACAGATGGAATGAAGAATTGTATATAAAAACATTGATAGGGACAAACCTAACTTACAAGGTCCCATATAATGATATTGAAATAAATCCGGAATTAAAATTCAATTATAAAAGAATTATTGATATCGAAGGTGGAGGGTACCTTCCCGTTGATATCTTAAATCCTTATTTAAATTTAAATTTAATTTTTCCTATAAAATCAATAAAATTATATATAAAACCTTCATTTAGCCTTGATTATGAATGTACCTTTGGAAATGAAAAGGATGATACTACTTTATCAGTTTATTTAAGAAATACATATGATAAGTTAAAACCAGAAGCTGGACTTGCTTTTTCTTATACAATTCCGTATTTTCAGGCAACATTAGAACCATTTATAAAACTTTCATATGAATTAAATAACACTTACTATTACGAAAATGAATCATTAAATGAGCTTACTATTCAAGAAACTAATAATAATGATTACCTGGATTTAAAATTCGGTTTAAATTTTATCAAGCAATTTTCTTATTGGAAAATAAAACACAAATTTAAAATACAATCAGAATTTGTACAAAGGTTATATGGAGATACTACTGTTACTAAAACATATAACACAGAAGAAGATAAATATTCTAAATATTATCCATACAATTTTAAATCAAAGCTGGATCTAATATATGAATTTGATTATAATACATTTAAATCTCATCATTT
>CAZYID010000003.1:35529-47656 GCA_964646595.1 uncultured Spirochaetales bacterium
ATAATATTTATATTAGTTTTTCAATAGAAGACAAATTTTAATTAAAAAAAAAGAGGAAATTAATTGCAGTTTGTTCATTTTATAATTCTACCTTTATTAGTTTTAGGTTTCTCGATTCTATTACAAAATTGGTTAAACAGAGAAGAATTTATTCAATATTATAAATTATATTTTTTAGGTTTAATTGTTGGATTATTAATTATATTTATTTTCAAAATTATTAATCCATTTTTTTATGGAGCTGCAAAATACTTAACAATATTAATAAAAACTATTTCTGTTAATGGAATTTTCTTTACTTTATTTTCTGTGATTATATTGTTTTCTTTTTTTCATATCGGAAAAAACATAAAATTTACTGATTCATGGTCTTTAACATCATTATTATCATTTTCATATATTTCCGGAATATATACTGTTATTAATATCCAGGAATGCAATACCGAAACTTATCCTGATTACATAATACATTATCTTGCATTTATTCCTTTAATATTATTTGTATCATTAATACTTGGAGCAGGTCTTTATAGAATGATATATCATTTTACAATATTTATAAAAATACTATGGGCTACATTAACAATTTTAGTTTTAATTTTATCTTTTACCGGTTACTACTTTCTTACATTCTATAATTATGATTATAAATTTATTTTTTTATTATTATTTATCGGATTATATATAATTTTTGAATTATACGACTTTAAATCTTTTAGAACCTGATTATATTAAAAAAAATATTTCACAAATCTTAATATTCCTTGTTTCCAGGGAACTCGATGAGAAATTCCTTTTTTATTATCAAACTCATTAATATTATTTAAATACCATTTATAGTTTCTAATTAAGGCTTCTTTATTTGAATATTTAGGTTTGAATCCTAATATTTCTTCTGCTTTTTTGATAGAAACAAAAGAGTCCTTTGATGCTGTCTCATAGACCCATTTATATAATGGAGACAGATGGAAAAACTCTAATATTTTTAATACAATAATTAATGGAAGTGCAGGAAAAGATACTATTTTTTTATTAAACCCGGCAAAATCGAGTACAGCTTGATAATCTTCTTTCATTGTCGAAAACTCTTTTGCCCCAATATTAAAAGTATCATTTACTGTATTTTTATCCAAAATAATACATTTATAAATCGCTTCACAAAGATCTTCTACATCTAGTAATTGATATCTATTTTTTCCGCTGCCTATCATTGGAAAATTCTTTCTGTCTTTTGCCCAGTCATAAAACAACGCAAACACACCAAGTCTTTCAGGACCAATAAAAGACTTTGGCCGTATAACAGGAACGCAGTACCCTTTTTCTCTATATTTTAAACATTCTTCTTCAGCAAGTATTTTTGCAATCCCATAATCCCCTACACCATCCAGTTTATCATCTTCAAATAATGGATGATGATCCGGAATTCCATATACAGCTGTAGAGGAAATATGAATAAATCTTTTACAATTATGTTGAAATGCTTCTTCTAGAAGGTTTTTAGTCCCGTCCACATCAGTTGAATATATCTCTTCTTTTTTATATAAAGGTAATGCTGCAGCACAATGAATTACAATTTCTATTTCTTTTATTGCCTCTCTAAGAGTTTTTTTATCTCTAATATCGCCGGTAATTATTTTTATATTGTTTTTCAAATCATTATATTCAAAAGGAACAACATCTAAAGAAGTAATATTTTTGAGGCCTTTATTAATTAAATATCTTATTAAATTAATACCCAGAAATCCAGACCCGCCGGTTATTAAAAATTTTTTTTTCATTTTGTTAACTTAAATTAATTATAATTTTCAATTTCTTTTTTAATAAAAGAAGAAAGTTCTTCTATTTTAACTCTTTTCTGCTCCATACTGTCCCTATATCTAATTGTCACAGTATCATCTTCTTTTGTGTCATAATCAATAGTTACACAAAAAGGGGTTCCAATTTCATCCTGTCTTCTATACCTTCTTCCAACAGCTCCGCCTTCATCATAAAATGTTGTATATTCTTTTCTAAGCGTATTCTCTATTGATAATGCTAATTCTCTAAGCCCATCTTTCTTTACCAAAGGAAAAACTGCGACTTTAACTGGAGCAATCTTTGGATGAAAATGTAAGACAACTCTTGTTTCACCATTTTCTAAAGTTTCTTCATCATAAGCATCCAATAAAAATGCTAAAGAAGCTCTATCTACTCCTGCTGCAGGTTCAATTACATATGGATGATACCGCTCTTTTGTCTGATCATCAAGATAAGCCATATCTTTACCACTACTCTCCTGATGAGTTTTAAGATCATAATCTGTCCGATTTGCAATACCTTCTAATTCATCCCATCCCCATGGATAAAGAAATTCCACATCTGCACATGCTTTTGCATAATGAGCAAGTTCACTTTTTTCATGTTCGCGTATTCTTATATTTTGCTCTTTAATGCCGTAAATAGTATACCATTTTCTTCTTTCTTCTATCCAATATTTATACCATTTCTCATCTTCTGCTGGAGGAACAAAAAATTCCATCTCCATTTGTTCAAATTCTCTTGTTCGAAATGTAAAATTTCCCGGGGTTATTTCATTCCTGAAAGATTTACCTATTTGCCCGATACCAAAAGGAGGCTTCTGTCGTGAAGAAAGAAGAACATTTTTAAAATTAACAAAAATACCCTGAGCTGTTTCAGGTCTTAAATAAACAACAGCAGAAGCATCTTCTACAGCTCCCATAAATGTTTTAAACATTAAATTAAAATTTCTTGGATCTGTAAGCTCGCCTCCGCATTCCGGACATTTGGTAGGATCCTCAATTTTATCCTGTCTCCATCTTTTTTTGCATTCTTTACAGTCAACAAGAGGATCAGTAAAATTTTTTAAATGTCCAGATGCTTCCCATACTTTAGGAGACATAAGGATTGAACAGTCAACTCCAACTATATCGTCTCGTCTATGAATCATATAATTCCACCAAGCTTCTTTCACATTTCGTTTTAATTCAATGCCAACCGAACCATAATCCCAGCAAGAATTAAGTCCACCATAAATTTCAGAGGATTGAAATATAAATCCGCGTCGTTTTGCTAATGAAACTATTTTTTCCATTAAATTATTTTTGTTTTCTGTTTTCTTTGACATATTACACCTTCAATTATTTGTTTTCCCAAGAAAAAGACAATAATTTATTATCTTTATTAAAAATCTTATTTTGCCACAGACTTACACAGACATTCACAGAAATTTATTAATCATTAATCCGCGTTAAAGTCTGTGAAAATCCGTGGCTACTTTCTTCTTTTCTAACATCTTAATTACTCTTTTTCTAATTTTTTAATTGCTTCTTCTATTCTTTTTTTTACCCTTTCCTTACCAAGCACTTCCATTACCGGAAAAAGTTCCGGGCTTTTATTAGTTCCTGTAATTGCTATTCTTACAGGCATAAAAACAGCACCTGCTTTTACATTATATTTCGTAGATAACTCATACAATGTATGCTGAAGATCTTCATTAGATTCTATACCTAGATTTTTCAATATTTCTTTCGAATCATTTAATATTTTTATAACAGTTTCTTTATCAGTTTTTTTTGGTATAATTGCTTCCCATGCTTTATAATCAGGTACTTCTCCAAACATAAAATCACTTTTATCCGGAGCCTCATTTATAAACTCAATTCTCTCTTGAATTAAAGGAATTACTTTTTTTAAAAAATCAAGTTCTTCTTCTGTCGGATTTTGAGAAATAAGTCCTTTTTCTTGATAAAACGGAAGAGTAAGCTCTAACAATTCAACTAAGCTCTTATTCCTAATATATTGTCCGTTAAACCAATTAAGTTTTGAATAATCAAAAATTGCAGAAGATTTATTGATTTTTTTTATATCAAAACATTTTCTTAATTCAGCTAAACTAAAAATCTCCTGTTTATCATCAAATGCCCAACCCAGCAATACTATAAAATTTATGATTGCTTCAGGCAAATAACCTTTGTCTATAAAATCTTTTACCTGAGTAGATCCATGTCTTTTTGATAATTTTTTACCATCTTCACCTAAAACCATTGGAAGATGACAAAATTCCGGCGGAGTCCATTCAAAAGCCTGATATAATAAAATATGGTTTGGAGTAGAAGGAATCCATTCCTGAGCTCGTAATACATGTGATATTTCCATTAAATGATCATCCACTATATTGGCTAGATGATATGTGGGGAATCCGTCTGATTTTAATAAGACGAAATCCTGTAATGTAGAATTTTCAACTTCAATACTTCCAAAAAGAATATCATTAAATGTAGTTTTTCCTTCTAAAGGAACTTTTAATCTTATTACTGGATTTGGATTTTTATCATTTAGTTTTTTAATTTCTTCAGGAGAAAGATTCCTACAGTGCCTATCATAACCAACATGAGCCTCTTTTTTTTCAGTTTGTTCTTTTTTAACTCTTTCTAATCTGTCAGAATCACAATAACAATAATACGCACAATTTTTATTAATTAATTCTTGTGCAAACTTTTTGTATAACTCCGTTCTTTTTGACTGAAAATAAGGTTTATATGGACCTTCTTTTACCGGTCCTTCATCATAATCAATCCCAAGCCATTTAAATGTTTCAAAAATATCCTCAAGAGCTCCATCAAAATATCTGGTTTGATCCGTATCTTCTATTCTTAATATAAAATCTCCTTTATTTACACGAGCAAATAAATAATTAAATAAAGCAGTTCTAATTCCACCTATATGCTGATATCCTGTAGGGGAAGGAGCATATCTAACTCGAATTCTTTTATCCATAATAATCCTTTATTAATAACCTCAATTAAGCGCAGAGTATAAAAAAAAAATAAAAATTTTTCAAGATATTAATATGAATATAATATATACTCTTTTTTATTTCAGTTAAATTACTCTAACAACTTGCTTTTCATCAGAAGATATGGAACAAAATAAAAAAAAGCACATACGAAGTCTAGTGTTTTTTTTGATTTTAGTTACAATCTTCTAATGAAAAGATCATATGAGTAATTTCTAAAGAACTTTTTATTGTAATGATAAAATTATTGTAATATACTATCGTTAAATATTATTTACTGTTTGTCAGGGAGAATCAATGATAATAGCTTGTTTAGACCTAGAAGGAGTTCTATTACCCGAGATTTGGATAAATGTTGCAGAAAAAACCGGTATACCTGAACTACGCCTAACAACCAGGGATATTAAAGATTATGGTGAATTAATGCAGCACAGACTTAAAATCTTAAAAGATAAAAATATTTCCTTAAAACATATAAAAGATGTTATACATACGATCGAACCATTGCCGGGTGCATTTGATTTTTTAAAAAAACTTCAAGAACGATTTCAAATTATTATTCTTTCTGATACTTTTTTTCAGTTTGCCATGCCTTTAATGAAAAAGTTAAATTACCCAACTTTATTTTGTCATGATTTAATTACAGATGATCAGGGATTTATAATAAATTATAAATTAAGATTAAAAGAATTAAAAATGAATTCTATTATAAAATTAAAAGAATTAAACTTTCAAGTAATTGCGTGTGGAGACAGCTATAATGATGTTACAATGTTTTCAAAAGCAGATAAAGGAATATTATTTAATCCTCCCCCAAGTATTATAGAAGAATTTCCTCAATATCCTGTAGCATTAGATTATAATTCTTTATGGGAAGAATTTTTAAAAGCTGAAAAAGAAGTTAAAAAAATTCAACAAAATTGATTTAAAAAAACTCTTACTTTAATTATGAAAAAAATTTTATTTGTAATAATTGTTCTATTCCTACTTATAATTATATTTAATCCAAAAACATTAAACTGCTTTACATTGTATAATTACAAAGAATTAAATGATGCTTTTTTCCCGAGAGACGAAGGAAGCTTAAATGAAAAAAGACTGGTAAAATACATTGAAAATTTTTGTAATAGTTATGATTTAAAATATAAAACAAATAAAATAAATGATAATGAAAACATAATAACAAATTCATTTAATATAGAAATTTATTTAAAAAGTAATAATATAGATGAAGAACAATTAGTAATTGTTTGCCCCCTCAATAATGCAATCATCAATAGGAAAAATTATGACAACTCTCTCTCAATTCAAATAATGCTTGAATTAATAAAAAAGTGTAAAGAAATTCCTTTTAAAAAAGATTTAATTTTTTTGTTTTCCGGATCAAATGAAAGAGAAAACAGCAATTATGACGGAATAAATTTTTTCATAAAAAAAAGTGAAAATTTAAATAAGTCATTTGTTACTGTAATAAATTTACTGAACAATAAAAATAAAATTATTTTTTCCGGCAGCAGCAATAGAAAGCCTATTCCGCATGAAATTTTAAAACGGTTTTTTAATGTTACAAATAACTTTTTAAATATTAAATTTAGTAAGAATGAAATTTATAAAGCAAGATTTTTTTTCCTTTCAAATAAAAACTATATCTTTAACTTCACAAAAAATGACATTCCATGTGTCTCTTTTTCAAATAATGAAACAGCAGAAAATGAGGGCTCTGTAGATAAAAAATATCAAATAGAATTAATTAATTATTTTTATGAATGGTTAAATAAAATTGATGATATTAAACTTCCTTTGGATACAGATTATCATTATCAATATATTAATCTATTTGGCATAAAAATACTTATTCCTGAAATAATTCAAATCTTATTTATTCTTGCAATAATAATTTTAATTATCATAATAAGATTGTTTTTTCCGGGATTTCAAAAATTACATATAAAATTATTTATAAAGAGTCTGCCTTATTTTATTATAATTTTATTGATATATATTTCATTGAGTTTTATTCCATTGGCAATTTTCTTGCCAATTAGTTATCTAACAGGTATAACCAAATCCTTTCTTAATTTCCCTCTGCTTTATTTCATAAATATACTCACAATACCTTCTTTAATAATTTTAATTTTATATAAATTAATTATAAAAATCCCATTTCCTAAACATAGCTATCTTTATGTTTTTGGTGCGTTTAGTTTTTCGTTAATAAATTTAATTATATTTTCTATTTTTGATATATCTTTTTCGTATATTTATTTATGGGCAATTATCATTATTTCTATATCTCAATATACACAACAAAATATAAAATTAAAATTTTTATTCTACAGTATTTCAATTGCACCATTATTTTTATTAATTATTAATTTGTCACAAATAAGTAACCTTGATCCAATAAAAGATATAAATATTTTTATTTTAAATATTACATTTTCTTTTTTTACATTCCCTTTTATCCTGCTTTTTATTAGAATGGGAATAATTATTAAAAGCAAATTTAAGTTAATAATTCACAAAGAGATACATTTTTCAATTATAATGTTGATGATGATTTTTTTAATAATTAGTTCAATAATTATATCAACAGCACGACCTCCGGGAGAAAAAATAGTTAAAGCCGAATTATACTCTGATGTAAATAAAAAAGGAAATTATCTTTCTCTTAGCTCTGACTCAGTTATTGGTAATATTAAGTTAAAATATAATAAAGAACTTATAGAATATAATATATTTAAAAACAACAAGAACATACTATTAACAAATAAAATTAATAATCAAAAACCCTATGAAATTACTTTTAAAAAAACAGGTTCAAATTATATAAAACTCAATTTTAATATTAAATCAAAATATATAATTGAATATTTAAAAATATATCTAATAACACCAAAAAATATATCACCAATAGATTCGAATTTAATTATTAAAAAAACGGATTCTTTTTCTAAAGATTTTGATCATGAAAACAACGAGATATATTATTTTTTAATTCCACGAAATACAGGTAAAAATTTTTCCTATAATATTGAACTTATTAAAAATAATTATAGATTCTTATTTAAATTCGAATACCCATTTATTAAAGACTCTGTGCTTTCTCTTAATAAATCAAATGCTATTATCAATAATACTAATATTTTTGTTGAAGAAATTATTATTGATTAATAACCTTTACTTTTTGTTTATTATATTTCTCTTGACTTTTGTACTTAATCAGTTAATTGTAATATAAATCAAATATAAAAAAGGAGCACAAAAATGGCATTAACTAAAATACAAAAAATGTCTTTAACTGTAGGAGTAATAATTTTTGGATTGATAATATCTTATTCAATATTTAAACCATTTATTGTAATAAGACCCGGTAATGTTGCTGTTATTGAAAACAAATTTACTGGAATGGAAGAAAGGGTTTTAAGAGCAGGTTTTCACTTTTTAATACCAGTAATACAAAGAGCAGAAATTTATTCAACACAAATTCAAACATACACTATGTCATCTGTATCAGGTGAAGGACAGTTAAGAGGTGATGATTCGATGCAGGTCCTAACTTCAGACGGACAGCCTGTACAGATTGATATGACTGTAAAATATAGGCTTGAAGAAAACAATATCTGGAAGCTTCATAGTACTATTGGAAAAAATTTTGAAGATAAAATAATAAGACCTTCATTAAGAGGTACTATAAGATTAGTAGTTTCAAAATACACAGTAGTCGAATTATATTCATCAAATCCCAGAGATATTGCTAAAACATTAAATATTGATATAGAAGAATTAAAAGGTAAGCAAATTGGTAGATATGCAGTTCAAGCAGATATGTTTGACTCATTAACTTCAGAGCTCGTTAAACATTTTATTGTAATTGATGATGTAAATATTAGAGATATAAAATTCTCTGGAGAATATCAAAAAGCAATAGAACAAAAACAGATTGCTCAACAGGATGCAGAAAGGATGAATTATGTGCTAGAAAAATCATTAAAAGAAAAAGAACAAAAAATAATAGATGCAGAAGCTGTAAAAGAATCAAAAATAATTCAAGCACAGGGAGAAGCAGAATCTATAACAAAAGTTGGAGATGCATTAAGAAGAAATCCAAATGTAATAAGTTATGAATATGTTCAAAAACTTTCTCCAAATGTTAAAGCAATTATTGCTGATAATAAAACTATATTAAGTATTAGTGAACTAATAAAATAAGTTTAGACCTGACAGGTTATTATAACCTGTCAGGTCTAAACTCATCTCAATAAAAAAAGCTTGACCAATAAAAAGCAAAATAATAATCTATTTATCAAATATTATTTAATATACAAAAGAATATAAGGAGATTTTTATAAATGGACAATAATACAAATTTAAATATAAATAAAAAAGATTTTGGGGATGTTAATAATAAACCTGTTTTTCTTTTTACTTTAACTAACAATAATAACATTGAAATAAGTATAACCAATTATGGGGGCACTGTTACTTCCCTTAAGGTCCCTGATAAAACTGGTCAGGTTAAAGATATAGTCCTTGGATTTAATGATTTAAAAAGCTACCTCAACGATCATCCATATTTTGGAAGCATCATAGGACGTTATGGCAATCGAATTGCAAATGGAAAATTTAGTTTAAATGGTAAAGAATATATCCTTGCTAAAAACAATGGCACCAATAACCTGCATGGCGGCATAAAAGGATTTGACAAACAAATTTGGAATGTAAATGAAATTAAAGACAAATCATCTGTTGGTATTGAATTAACTTATCTAAGTAAAGACGGAGAAGAAGGATTCCCGGGTAATCTTTCTGTCGCTGTTACTTACACTATTAATAATAATAATGAATTTAGAATTGATTATAAAGCAACTACTGATATAGTCACAATTTGTAATTTAACCAACCATTCATACTTCAACCTTTCCGGAGAAGGAAATGGTTCAATCCTTGATCACGAAGTTATGATCAAAGCAAATAAATATACTCCAATTAACTCTTCACTAATTACAACCGGTGAACTTGCTGATGTAACAGGAACACCTTTTGATTTCCAAACACCTACTCCTATTGGTAAAAATATAAATGAAGATAATTTACAACTCAAGTATGCAGGTGGTTATGACCATAACTATGTACTAGATAAACCAAAAGATTCAAAAGCGTTGCTTCTTGCTGCAACTGTAAATAATCCTAAATCAGGCCGATCAATGGATGTCCTTACTACAGAGCCTGGTATTCAGTTTTACTCTGGTAATTTTCTTGACGGTACTCTGGTTGGTAAATCTGGAAAAAATTATAATCAGCGCTATGGTTTTTGTCTTGAAACTCAGCATTATCCAGACTCTCCAAACAAACCTAATTTTCCATCAACAATTTTAGAGCCAGGTCAAACATATTTAACATCTACGATATATAAATTCTATTGTTGAGGTTATAGTAGAAATTAAAATTATTTACTGTTCTAATCACTTTTAATATTCGATATGGATTTAAATATGGAAAAAAATGATTTATCATTATTTAATTTTGAAGATACAAATCTCCCTTTAGCAGAAAAAATGCGTCCTACCACATTAGAAGAATTTATTGGACAGGAAAAAGCTGTTGGTAAAGATACACTTTTAAAAAAAATGATCGAAAGCAAAGATATTTCATCATTTATTTTATGGGGTCCTCCGGGAAGCGGTAAAACAACTTTAGCAAAAATTATTTCAAATACTACAGATACTGAATGGAAAAGTTTAAGTGCTGTTGTTACCGGGATTAAAGAAGTAAAAAACATAATGGAGGAAGCAAAAGAAACTCTAAAAATTAATGGTAAAAAAACAATACTATTTATTGATGAAATACATAGATTTAATAAAGCCCAACAAGATGCATTTTTACCTCATGTGGAACAAGGTACAATCATATTAATAGGTGCAACAACTGAAAATCCTTCCTTTTCCATTATTTCCCCATTGTTATCACGATTAAGAGTTATTGTTTTAAGTCAGCTTAAAGATGAAGAAATACTTCTTTTAATTGAAAAAGCGATAAAGTATTTTGATAAAAAAAACAATCTAAAAATTACAATAAATGATAATGATAAATGGAGAATTATCAAAAGATCTTCCGGTGATGCAAGAAGAGTATATGGCATTCTTGAAATGGGAATAAAATTAGCAAAAAAGAAAAATCAAAAAAAAATAATTATAACAAAAGAAATTTTAGAAAAAGCATTACAGGGAAGATTACCAAATTATGATAAAAAAGGTGATTATCATTTTGATCATATTTCAGCCCTTCATAAGTCTATGAGAAATTCAGATGCTGATGCAGCTGTTTATTATGCTGTAAAAATGTTAGAATCAGGAGAAGACCCGCTCTACATTATTAGAAGAGTAATACAGCACAGCACTGAAGATGTAGGACTGGCAGATCCCAATGCATTATTGATCAGTATTGCTGCAAGAGAAACAATCCTTGCTCTTGGTATGCCTGAAGCAAAATTATCAATCATAGAGGCTGTTATTTATAATGCTCTTTCCCCAAAATCTAATTCTTTGTTAGAAGCATATTCTATGGCTCAAAAAGATATTATCAAAAATCCTGATATATCAGTACCATTACAAATTAGAAATGCCCCAACTAAATTAATGAAAGAACAAAATTACGGTAAAGATTATCAATATGCTCATAATAATGATATCCCGATTACATCTATGCAGTGCTTACCAGATGAACTAAAAGACAAAACATATTATAATCCTAAGGAATTTGGTTTTGAAAAAAAATTAAAAGATATAAAAGAAAAAATTAATAAAATTAAAGGTAAGTAATAAATCAAATCTAATTTATTGTTGTTAAATAATTTCTAATTGCCGGATGTTCATTTTGATATTCATTTAATTTTTCAAGATTGTTTTCCATATACTTTGTGTATTCTTCTTCAGTATATTTTATTGAATCAAAAAATTCTTTCTTTTTCTTTTCATAAAATTTTTGCTGCTCTATCTTTGATAAATTCTCCGCCTGGCTAATATTCTGCGTAATATGATATTTATGAAGCGCTGAAATTGCAAGAAAAACTTCAGGATCAAGCTTCTCAGATTTTTCAACCTTGATTTTCATTCCTTCAAAATCTAAACTGCTTTTATCATCAGATTCTATTGTTTGACTGCTAAGATCACTTTCATTTTGAATTTGATTTTTAATATTTTTCTTTTTCCCGCAATGAATAATAAGTAATAATATTATTATATACAATAATATTTTTTTCATTTTTTCTCCTGATAATTAAATATTAAACAAAATATTTTATTTTTTCAATAATTTCTTTACATCTTTTAC
>CAZYID010000004.1:0-27436 GCA_964646595.1 uncultured Spirochaetales bacterium
AAATTAAATTCTTAATTTTACAGTTCTTTTGCTTTTAATTTCTCGATTGCCCATTGAGCATATCTTCTTACTTTTTTATCCGGATCATTAATTAAATATTCTAATATTTCTTTACCTCTTTTTGTTCCCAGTTTCTCAATAGCTTTTACAACTTTTATTCTAACTTCTTCTACCGGATCATTTGCAGCAAGAACAATTCCTCTATATGCTGATTTGGTTCCTAAAAAAGAAAGAAGTTCAGCTGCATCTTTTCTTACATAATAATCTTTATGTGAAAGCTTTCTTGTTAATGTTTCAATATACCCTATTGATTCTAAAATATTTACAATATATGATTTTAATATTTCATCTTGTTCTTTTAAAAGAACAATAAGTCTCTCTTCACCAATTTCTCCCATTTTTTTAAATGCTCTGGAAATTTTAACTTTTAATTGAGATGAAGAAGATTTAAAATTAACAATCAATCTTGATATTTCTTCTTTTTCTTTTTTTATAGATAAAGAATTAATTATTTGGTCTTCAAGATCATTTTCTATATCAAGTCTATTAACTAAAATATCTATCGAATCTAATATTTTTGAAAAAGTCAATCCTTTAATTGCTGCTTTTTTTACTGAGATTGCTTCTTCTTCGTCATTAAGAATATTTTTTAATTTTAATATTAATGGTTTACTTCCATTTTCACCAATAGCTTTTGCCGCTTGTTTACGAACTCTTTCTATTGGATCTTTTAATGAATCAACAATATAATTAATTGCCCTTGCTTCTTTAAAATCAACAATAGCCCAGATACTGGCAATTCTAATTTCCGGATCAGCATCTTTTAATGATTTTATTACAAAATTTAAAAATATTGATTCCCCTATAATAGGTAATATAGAAATTAATGATGTTCTTATTTTTACGTCTTTTTGATTTAATATAGTTTTTACTTTATCTAATAAAAGTTTTTTTGGATATTTACTTAAAACATAAGCAAATTCCTTAGCTTCATTTATATTAAGTAAATATAAATTTTCTAAAACAGACTGAAGGCAATACGACAGCCCCATTTCGCCTAGTATTTTAATAGCATCAAGTCTAATTATTTTTGAAAAAACTTTATCATCCTGTTTAATAATTTTAAATAACTTAGATAAAACCATATATTGAGGCAATTTTAAAAGAACTTTTTTCAAAGAATTTCTCTGAGTAAATTTAATATCTTCTAACAACTCTAACAAAAAATCTATAAAAATATAATTCGCTTTTTCAGGAATACTAGCTAATATTTGATCTGCAAAATCTTTTTGATATTTCCTTTTTTTTAATTCTTTTAAAAGTAAAATTAATCCTTTTTCATTTCCTCTTAATGAAATTGCTTCTAGTGTTTTATTATATAAATCAGAAACTGTTTTATCATTTCTTGATAATTTAAATACTTTTTTTGATAAAAGTGTAAGATAAAAACTATTCCCTTTATTGCAAAGAACTCTTGCAGCCACAAACAATGTTGCAGGATTTTTACTATCCTTAATACAGGAGAGAAATCCTGTTATATTAACATCAACCGCTTTATCTAATAATTTATAATTCCTTTCCAATAATTCTTTATCCCCTAAATCTATACTGCTTACCAATCTCTTTAACGCGCCAATTTTATTTAAAAATACTGCTGCTGCCAATCTTAATTCAAGATTAGTTCCATTTAAAATTTTTAAAGCAAAA
This sequence comes from uncultured Spirochaetales bacterium, assembly GCA_964646595.1. Lineage (GTDB taxonomy): Bacteria > Spirochaetota > GWE2-31-10 > GWE2-31-10 > JAFGQB01 > CAZYID01. The sequence continues at coordinate 1,708 of CAZYID010000004.1, forward strand.
TTTTCATCATCTTTTGAATCCTCTCTTAATAATTCTAAAACATGAAAGGTCTGATCTTCATTCAATTTTTTAGGATCTAAAATATATAAATCAGAGAATTCTTCTTTTATCCTTTTCCACGCAATTTTTCTAACCTCATAAATTGGATCATTCTTAAATAAATCAAAAAGCTTATTGAAAAGTTTTTGTCTATCATTTGAATAATATTCTAAACCCAGAGTTTTTCTAATTAATGTTTGCTGATCATTTAATCCATCCCAAACTGCTCTATTTGATCTTTCATTATTATCATACATTAAAATACTTAAAGCAAAATATCTTGCTTTCCATTCCGGATCACCTGTCATTTCTCTTAATTCATTAACTTTATTACTGAAAATTTTATATGCTTTTTGTCTGTCAAAATTTTCTCCGTCTCCAGAAACAGCAAGTCTTCTCAAGGATAATAAATATTCACCCTGCTCCAGCCATTTTAACAATAAACGTATAAATTTTTTCTTTTTTAATCCTACTAAAAAACACTTAAATAATCCTTTATCAGGAGCATATTTTAAAATTCTATTAAAATCTTTTACTCTTTTTTTTGAAACAAAATTTTCAATCCACAAATCATCCATTTTAAGAAGATAAATTATATTAATTCCATGTTTTTGAGCAAATTTTTCAATAGTGTTAGATCTGTTTAATATCCATCTACTATTATATTTTGAAAACAATAAGTTATCTACTAATTCCGGATTTTCTAATAAAACATATAAACGTTTTAATAAAAAAAATTTTGATAAGAAAGCCCATATTATTAACTCGAGTGGAACAGCAGCCATAAAAAATAAAAAAGCTATTCTAATCCAAAAGGGATATGCACTTAAAAAAAATAATAAATTCCCCATTATTCACTCCTGAAAATATATTAGATATTATTGAAATAAAAATTTATTTATTCTTTATTTTTTACTGTGCTTTATTAAATCATTTATTAATCTTGTATAATTAAAAATCTCACTTGCTAATTTAATAAAGGAATCCAGAAGATTAATTTTTTCTCTGTTAAAATAATAAGGAAAAACAGAATTGATAAATAAAACACCTAAAAATAAATCCTTTTTTATTAATGGAAAAGCCATCCCGCTTTGCATCTTTTTGTTAAGTAAAAGATCAAAAAATAAGCTTTTTTTTCTTTCTGATAATACAATGCTTTCTTTATTCTCTTTAATAAATTCAATCAAAACATTATCGTATGTAAAATCTTTAGGAACTTCAAATTTTCCTTTTTTATAAACCAACCTTAAACTACAATTATTCTTTTTAGGATCATTACTAAGATATAAACAAGACAAATCACAATAGCTTAAATCCATTGCTTCTTCAACAATAATGCTAATTAAATGTTTTATATCGAATTCTTTTGTTAAAAGCAATCCGGCATTTGACAATTTTGAAAGACAAGCATCATTTGAGATAATCATTTTTATCTCCAACTTTTTTTTAATTATAAAATAATTGAGTAAAGTTAATAGTATTTATAATATTAAAGAGATTATAAAGGATATAACAAATGGAGTCAATAAAGGACTTTATTTTTATTTTTTTAAATATTTTTTTAGTTGTTTATAAATGAAGCAAAAATTTTTTAAATATATTTTCCTATATATAAACAATCCAGATAGAGCTTTCTTTCCCGTATTTAGAACTTTTTAAACTAGCAAGATATTTTTCAGCATTGTCCTTTTCTTTAAAAGGCCCTACTCGTAATCTATAAAATCTTTTCCCGCCTGTTGTTTTTTCTACTATATAAGCCGGATAACCCTGGATTTGATAATATAAAGATATCTCTTCTGCTGTTTTTTTTTCTAGATAAGAACCAATCTGAACTGTATATCTTACTTCTCTTTTTGTTGTGCTTGTTTGTTTTTTAGTTACAGTAGTAGTCTTTTTTTTAACAGTTTGTATCTTATTTTGTGTACTGGCTGTATTGGTTGTCTCTTTTTTATCTGAATATTTTGAAGAATACAAAACATTTGTGTTATCAAGCTTAACAACTTCAGGACTTTCCTCTTTTTCTTCTATCTTAGCTTGAATTCCTTTTTGATCATAATCATTATCATTTTGTACAACTTTATCTTCATCTTTTGAAGCTTCTTCTATAAAATTATTTTTTTCATCTAAAAATGTATTTTGTTCCGAATCACTATTCAGATTATAATATGAAAAATTATCATTCTCAATTACCTGTAATTCTTCATTTTCACTATTTGCTTTTGCGTTATTATTTTTTCTATTGTTACTTGAAATTAAAAAAGCAATACTAAAAACTAAAACTGTTATTACAATCAAAACAGAAATAAATATTATAAAAATCCTTCCTTCGGTTAGATTTAATGAATAATAATTTTTTGGTTTTTCTTCATTCATACAATTTTCCTTTTTAATAAAATATACTTAATTTTATTTTTTAAATCTTCTATGTTTCCATTATTGTTGATATAACAAATATCGGCAGATTTCATAGCTTTTTTAGTATGATTTAAGACCTTTTGATTGCTTAGTATCCTAAAAATACGTATTAATGAAGCTCTGTCCCTCTTAACTGCTCTTTTTAAAATATTAAAAAATGAAGATTTTATAATAAAAATACATGAACAAAATTTATTGAGATTCATCTCAAATAAAATAGCAGCATTTATACAAATTTTAACATTGTTCTTTTTACTTATTTCTTCTTTTACTTTTTCTACCATAACAGGATGTACAATAGAATTTAATAAAAACAGATCCTTTTTATTCTTAAAAACAATTTCTCCCAAAACTTTCCTATTAATTTTATTTTCTTTTATAATAATACTACCAAATTTATTAACTAATTCTTTCTTCTTTGCTTCTAAAGCCCAATGACCTATTTTATCAACATCTATAATATAAAAATCATGTTCATTTTTTAGAATTTTTTCAACAGTTGATTTACCCGAACAATAATGTCCTGTTAAACCTATAACAATTTTATTAGTATAGCTCACCCCAATTTTTCCCTGTTTTTATTGAAGTTTTTAATTGCAAACTAAAATCAAATCCATTTTCCATAGAATCTTTTATTATTACAAGCACTTTATCTTTCTCATCAGGTACAACATCAAAAATCAATTCATCATGAACCTGCATTATAAGTTTTGATTGAATATTCTCTTGTTTAAATTTTTTATATATTCTATTCATACTTATTTTTATTAAATCTGCAGCGCTGCCTTGGATAGTTGTATTAACAGCCATTCTTTCTCCGTTTGCCAATCTCATTTTGTTATTATCATAAATCTCCGATATTGCTCTTTTTCTTCCCCAATAAGTCTCTGCAAAACCGGTACGCTTGCATTTTTCTTTTATCTCTTCCATATAATTTTTTATACCCGAATATTTTGTAAAATAAATTGTAATAAAATTAGCCGCTTCTTGTCTGGATATTTCTAAATTCTCACTTAATCTATGTGCTCCCTGTCCATAAAGAATACTGAAATTAATTGTTTTTCCAATAGCTCTTTCATCCTTTACCACATCACTTGTTTTTTTGTCAAAAATAAGAGAAGCCGTTTTAGTATGAATATCCTCTCCATTTTTAAATGCTTCAAATAAATTAGAATCTTTTGAAAATTCGGCCAGTAAAAATAATTCTATTTGAGAATAGTCAGCACTTACAAGAATATTGTTTTTTGACGGAATAAATGCTAATCTTATTTTTCTCCCAAGTTCAGATTTTACCGGAATATTCTGTAAATTTGGATCCTTGCTTGCTAATCTGCCGGTTTGAGTTCCTGTCTGCAAGTATGTTGTATGAATCTTCCCGGATACCGGATTTATCATTAATGGCAGCGAATCAGAATATGTTGATTTAATTTTATTAAGTGTTCGATATTCCAGTAAAAGAGATGCCAGAGGATGAATATAAGAAAGCTTTTTTAAAACATCAACATCTGTTGACGGGCCTGTTTTGGTTTTTTTTATTACAGGCAGTTTGAACTTATTAAATAAAATTTCCGCAATCTGTTTTGGAGAATTTGGATTAAATTTTTCTTCTGCAATCCCCATCATTCTTTCAGTTATGTTCACAAGTTCTTCAGCTAATTGTTTAGAAAGATTATTCAAATAACTTCTATTTATTGAAACTCCATAAAATTCCATATCCGTTAAAGCTTTAAGCATTGGCATTTCAATGTCATAAAAAAGTTTTTTTAATTTTATATCTTTATTTAATTTTTCGCTTAATTTTTTATAAAGCTGAAATGTAATATCTGCATCTTCTCCTGCATAATGGATTAAATCATTTATTAAAACATCCAGTAGTGTTTCTTTTTTTGTATCTTTTACAATCTCTTTATAATGAATGGTTTTATAAGATAGATATTTTTCCGCTAAATCATCCATACTTAAAATATTATAAGATGCATCCAAACAATATTCTGCAAGCATTGTGTCAAAAAGCTCACCATCTGTAGAAACATCTATATTTTTTAAAAACTTAATATCAAATTTTAAATTATGTCCGATTTTTAATATGCTTTTATCTTCAAAAAGATCTTTAATGTTATTAATTGTATTATTGATATATTCGCTGTCTATTTTAATATTTAATTCTTTTTGCTGATCTAATGAAATATTTAAAGGGACAACAAAAACATCTTCATCTACGGCAAAACTTATACAAATAATTTTATCCGACAAAAAATTAAACCCAGTAGTTTCCAGATCAAAACAAAAATACTTCTTTTGTTGAATCTTTTGTATTTTTTCAAATAATTCTTCTTTTTTTAGAATTATCTTATATTCTTTCGATAATTTAGATAATTGGTTTTCACTAAAAATTTCTTCTATATTCTGAATAATATTTTTGCTGTCAAATAAGGAAGATCCGCCTAAATTATTATTATGTTCAATAATTGCCTTTATTAAAGTTTTTAAACCATCTTTTTCTAAAAAAGGTTTTGCTTTATTAATATCTAACGGCTTGTTTTCCCAATCCTCCCATTTAAAATTAAAATCTATTTCAGTATCAATTGTTGCCAATTTCCGGCTTAAAAATGCATTTTCCTTTTGCTCATTTAATTTTTCTCGAAGACTCTTTGAGGCAATACTATTTATATTATTATATATATTTTCAAGATTATCCCAGTCTTTTAATAATTGTATTGCTGTTTTAGGGCCAACACCATTTACTCCCGGAATATTATCACTTGCATCTCCGGCAAGAGCAAGATAATCTATTACCTGTGAAGGAGCTACTCCCATTTCTTCAACTACTTTTTTACCGTCCAATAATTTATACTCATCAATACCTCTTCCCGGATGGCATATTAAAACTTTATCATTTACCAATTGCCTTAGGTCTTTATCTGATGAATAAATTATTGCTGTTTTATTTTTTTCATGAGTAAATTTTTCTGAAATAGTCCCAATTACATCATCTGCTTCATAACTCTTTATTGAAATATGAGGAATTTCAAGCTTATCCAATAAATCAATAATCTTAATAATCTGAGGTTTCAAGTCTTCGGGAGCAGGAGATCTATTTGCTTTATATTCAGGAAAAATTTTATTCCTAAAACATTCTCCTTCCCCTTCAAGTGCTATTAAATAATAATCAGGTTTTTCTTTATTTAATATTGAGATAAGAGTTTTAAAAAAGCCATAAATTGCAGAGGTATTTTCACCGTTTATATTTGTTAAGGGTCTATTGATAAAAGCATAGTATGATTTAAAAATAAAACCAAAGCCATCAATTAAAAGGACTTTTTTCATCCACAAATATCCACTAACCTTGAGTCAACTTTATCATTTGTAGAATTTGTTATTCCTTTTTTTCTAATTCCTTTTAATTCTGCTTTAACATTATCTAATGCAAGTTCTAATGTTCTTTTATTTTTATTTGATTTTATTTCTATTTGATTTGATAATTTATTTATGCTGTCTTTTAACTCAAATACAGAATTATCTTTTTTATATGGCGATTTAAAATAAACAGTTTCCAATGGATTAATAACTTTTTTTAATAATGAAAGTTCTAATAATATATTTTTTTCTAAGTCTATATGTGCAATTAATTTATCCGGATCTTTTTTAATTATATCATCCTCTTCTTTTTCTAATAAATTTAAATATTCCGCTAATCTATCTTTCTGAGTTAATAGAGTTTTTCTTATTTTTTTAGCAATTTGATCAGGTTGCAATATTTACTCCTCCTTTTTTTATTCCCTTATCATTAGAGGATACTTTCTTACTTGCTTCTTCCCAGGCGTTTCTTAATTCAATTAAATACTTTTTTACCTCTTTAAGAGGTTTTTCATCTTTATTAACATTTGCCAAGGTCAATTTACTATTAATATACATGTAAATGCTAAATAATTTTTGCGATATCTCTCCAACTTCCATATTAAGGGATGATGTTAGTTCATATATAATATCTTGAGCTTTTACAATATTATTATGAACTTCTTCAATATTAACTACAGATTGTTTAGGCATTAATTCTATAGCTCTATTAATGAATTTAATTGCGCCGTCATAAAGCATTATGATTAATTTCGCTTGATTTGCCGTGTTTACTTGTGTCTTTTTATACTCTTTAAACGCGTCATTATTTGGCATTGATTATACCCTCCGGTAGCCTATAGTAAAATTTCGGCTACTTCTTAAAGTAACTTGACCATAATTAATTATAAAGGAATTCTTCAGAATTACAAATAAAATTTTTGAAACATAATGTAATAAAATTTATTAATATTTGCTTTAATAATAATTTAGTGTTAATATTTAAGAACGTATAAATAAATTTAGATAATATTTATAAAAATTATAATTTAAAATAATTAATAAAATATATAAAAATTTTAAGGCGTTAATTTGAAATTATCACAAAATTTAAGACTTCAATTAAAACAAAAATTATCCCTTTCTCAAGAAATGCTTATATCTTTAGAATTAATTCAATTACCTCTTTTAGATTTAAGAGAAAGAATTGAAAAAGAAATATTAGAAAATCCAGCCTTAGAAATAAATGAAAAAAAAAATAAGGATGAACAGGCATACGAAACAATTGAAGAAGAATTTACCAAAGAAGAAAATACTAATTTCCTAGACTCTTCAAGTGCTGACATTAATACCGGAATGTCTCCTACTTCTTCAACCACTGATTTAAAAAGACAATTTTTAGAAGGCGTTGTCTCTCATACTGAAACACTTTATGATCATTTAGTTTCCCAGCTTCAGGTTCAAAATTTATCAGATGAACATAAAAAACTTGGAATGATTATTATAAGTCTTATTAATGATGACGGATTTTTCAAAGAAAACATAGAAGAAATATTCTCAGAAGCAGAAATGAAAATTGCTCTGGATGTATTAGAAATAATTCAATTATTTGATCCTCCCGGAATTGGTTCATCAAATGTAAAAGAAGCATTACTTTTTCAAATTGAATCAATGAAAAATGAAGAAGTAGATAAACATGCATATAATATTCTTAAAGATCATTTTGATCTTATGGTTAAACGAAAAGATAATGAAATTGCAAAAAAATTGAGAATAACTCCTGATGAAGTTAAAACGGCGTTCGAATTTATCAGTAAATTAAATCCTTATCCGGGAAGAAATTTTTCTTCTACTCAAACAAAGTATATAATACCGGATGCCTATGTATATAAAAGAGAAGGATCATTAGTAGTTGAAATGAATGAAGATATATTACCTTCTCTTACGATTAATAAATATATTGATAAAATTGCAAAAGAATCTCAAAAAAAGAAAAAAATAAATCAAGAGCAAAAATACGTTGTTGAAAAATTAAGAAATGCTCATCAATTTATGGGATTAATTAATTATAGAAAAAAATCACTTTTTAAATTAGTTTTAATTTTAGTCAAAATGCAGGAAGATTTTTTTCATAAAGGTCCAAAATCTTTAAGACCATTAACAATGAAACAGGTTGCTGAAGAAATTGGCCTTTCCGAATCAACAATATCAAGACTAGCATCTTCAAAATATATACAAACAGAATGGGGTATTCACGAAATAAAATATTTCTTTTCAACATCAATTAGCAGTAATAATGGAAATGACAACACTTCATCACAAAGTGTAAAAGAATTAATAAAAGAAATATTTTTAAATGAAAAAGATAATAAAATTTCGGATCAAAAAATTGCAGAAATTCTTCAAAACAAAGGTATTAAAATTGCAAGAAGAACTGTAGCAAAATATAGAAAAACATTAAATATTTTACCTTCTCATCAAAGAAAATATTAAATTTAAAAGGAGTTATTTTTATGGACATTCAATTTCAAGGAACAAAAAATTTTGTTGTTACAAAAAATATAAAAAGTTACTTATTAAAAAGATTAGAAAAAATAAACTATTTTAAAAATCATATTGACAAAATTACATTTCATTTTAAAGCTGAAAAACTCATTTATAAAATAAGTGCAACACTTTCAATTAAAAAATTCAGCTTATATAAATTTGAAGTAAAAGCTGATGAGATGTATACAGCTATTGACAAAATTGTTCATAAAATGGATGTAAAAATAAACCGGGAAAAATCAAAAATACAAAAACATAAAAATCTTAGTCATGAAGCAGTTATAGATTTTTTTTATGAACATGAAAAAAACAATCCGGAACCAACAAAAAAAGTTGATTTTTTTAATAAACCTTTAACTGTAAGTGACGCTTTTTTACAAATGAAAAATGGAAACAATCATATCTTTGGCTTCAATTTAATCGATAAAAATGATTCTATAGCTCCTGCTTTTTTAAGAGAACTTGATGATAATCTTCTATATCTTTTTCAACAAAAAAATAAAGATTCCTACTCAGAACTTCCATTAAGAATAGAAAAAGAAACAATTAAGCATGGGAAGAAAGTCCGGGAAATAAAATTAAAAAAAATGAATCTTTTAGAAGCTCAAAAGAATATTTTAAATCAAGAATATCATTATAATATCTTCATTAATAATAATAATGAAATAAACTTTTTACTTAAAGAAAATAATGGAAAATGGCTGCTAATTTCATAAATTCATTTTCTTTATTATCTTAGGAGAATCTATATGGGTACTACTGAATTTAAAGTATTGGATTTACTGCAGATTGATATAAAAAATAAATTTCTCAATCTAAAATGCATTGCCGGGAAAAACGGCCTTGACAACATTATTAAATCGGAAAGTTTAAATAGACCGGGTCTAGCTTTAGGCGGATATTTTGAATGTTTTGCTCATACAAGAGTACAGGTATTTGGAATAGGGGAGGCAACCTTTTTAAAAAATATTAAATATGACGATGAAATAAAAAGTATTAAAAAACTTTTGAATTACAAAATCCCATGTATCTTTTTTTCCAACAGCAATATTCCTCCTGATTACTTTCTTGAAATGGCAAATTCAAAAAATATTCCTGTGTTAATATGTGATAAAACAACTGACTTTCTTGTTGCAAGATTATTCCAAATTTTAAGTGATGTTTTTGCAAAAAGAATGAAATACCATGGAACTCTTGTTGAAGTCTTTGGAGTAGGAATAATGATAAAAGGCGAAAGCGGGATTGGTAAATCAGAAATAGCATTAGAGTTAGTTGAACGTGGACATCGATTAGTTGCTGATGATTCGATTGATTTAAAAGTTATTCAAGGGAATTTTATTATTGGGGAAGGAACAAGTGTTATTGAACACCATATGGAAATTCCCGGGATTGGTATTATTGATGTAAAAAGTCTATTCGGTGTAGGCGCCATCAGAGATAAAAAAAATGTACAGCTTGTAATAGAACTGGAAAGTTATAATTCAAAAAACGAATATGATAGATTAGGTCTTGAAGAAAAACACATCAAAATATTAGACGTAAATGTTCCATTTTTGCTAATTCCTGTATTACCCGGAAGAAACATTCCAATAATTATTGAAACTGCTGCTATGAATCAAAGATTAAAAATTATGGGAATAAACTCTGCAAAAGAATTTAATAATAAATTAATAAGACACTTAGAAACAGAAGAAATTAAGAGTACTTTTTTTAAATCTTAATACATAAATTAGTACAAAACATATTTCAAAAGAATTAAAAAATTATTATATTTTATTATAAAAATTAGGAATAAGATGCAAGAACGTAAGGTAGTAGTTAAATGGCGAGCAGGATTACATGCACGACGTGCAGTAGATCTTGTGAATTTATCAAATAAATATAGATCAAAGATAATAATAAAAAAAGATGACATTGAAGCTGATGCAAAATCAATATTAAATTTAATGACACTTGAAGCATCTTATAAAACTTCTCTTTCTGTTATTATCAATGGTGAGGACGAAAAAGAAGCAATTAAATCAATAGTTGATTTATTTAATAATATTGATGAAAAATAATTTTAAATAGAGAGTTATGCAATGGATATTTTAGTTATAGATGATGATCCTATAATTCGAAAAATATTCACAGAAGTTCTTGAAAAAGAAAAACATAATGTTGTTACCGCAGAAAACGGAATAATCGGATATGAATATTTTAAAAAGAAAAAAATAGATATTTGTTTTTTAGACCTCTGGATGCCCAAAATTGGAGGAATGGAAGTATTACAAAACATTAAAAAAAACTATCCGGATGTTGAAGTTATAATGATTTCCGGCCAAGCCAAGATAGATGTCGCTGTAAAAGCAACTAAACTTGGAGCTTTTGATTTTATCGAAAAACCTCTTTCAATATATAACATAATCAGTATTATTAAAAGCATAGAGATAAAAAGAAAAGAAAAAAAGACTAAAATAGATAGAGAACTATCACAAGATGATATTCTTATTGGAGAATCTCAACCGATAAAAGCTTTAAAAAAATTAATAAATAATGCTGCAAAAAGTGATGCTAGAATTTTAATTACCGGAGAAAATGGTACCGGTAAAGAAATAATTGCACGAGAGATTCACCTAAAATCACTTAGAGCAGCTAAACCTTTTATTGGTGTAAATTGTGCTGCAATTCCGGAAAATCTTATCGAATCAGAGCTATTTGGTCATGTAAAAGGGTCATTTACCGGGGCTACTTCTGATAGAATTGGAAAGTTTGAATTAGCAAATATCGGGACATTATTCTTAGATGAGATAGCGGATATGTCCTTAGCTACACAGTCTAAAGTATTAAGAGTACTTCAAGAAATGAGAGTTACAAAAATAGGATCAGTTGATTCTATTGATATTGATGTAAGAATAATTGCTGCTTCAAATAAAAATATAAAAGATGAAATAAAAAATGAAAGATTTAGAGAAGATTTATATTATAGATTAAATGTTATTCCTTTCTATGTTCCGGCTTTACGGGAAAGAAAAGAAGATATCGAATTATTCTTAAATTATTTTATGAAAAGGATTTCAAAACAATATAAAATTGAAGAAAAATCAATTTCAAATGAAGCAATTGAGTATATTAAAAATTATTCCTGGCCCGGGAATGTCCGGCAGCTTAGGAATATTATTGAAAGATTAATTATTATTGTTCCAAGGACAAATATTACATTAGAAGATGTGAAAAAACATTTAGATGAAGAATATACAGAAATTTTTGATACTGATATTGAAAGTAAATATGAAAATTACAAATTAAGTATTGCTGTGGATGCTTTTGAAAAAGATTTTATTGAAAAAAAATTGTCTGAAAATGATTTTAATATTTCAAAAACAGCAAAAGCTCTTGGAATTTATTCGAGTAACATGTATTCAAAAATTAATAAACTTGGAATTAATATAGCCAAATTTAAAAAAAGGTATTATAATAAAGATATTAATAAGAAATAATAGACAGACCCCGTTCTCTTTAGTAATTTAAAAAATGACACGAGGTTTTTTATGTCAAAAGGTCTTACTGCTCGGCAATGTGAAATTTTAAATTTTATAAAAGATTATATTCAAAAAAATGGGTGCCCTCCTACAGTTAAAGAAATTGGTGAATTCTTTAAAATCTCTATTAAGGGCAGCTATGATCATATAAAAGCATTAGAAAAAAAGAAATATATTTCTTATCAAGCAAAAAAAAGCAGGTCTATGAAATTATTGGTGCATTCCTGTGATGACGATTTTAATGAAGAAACGCGATTTAAAGAAATTCCTGTATTGGGAACAGTACAAGCAGGTCTGCCAATTTTGTCTTATGAAAATTTTGAAAGTAAATTTAAAATTTCAAATGATATGTTTGGCAAAGGTGAACTTTTTGGTTTACGAATACGCGGCGACAGTATGAAAGATGAAGGAATTTTAGAAGGTGATCTTGCTATTGTAAAAATCATAAATAATTTTGAAAATGGACAAATCATTGTTGTTGATACCGGAAATGGAATTACAATAAAAAAAGGTTATAAAGAAAAAGATAAATTAAGACTTGAAGCTGCTAATAAAAATTATTCTACAATACTGACAAAAAACTCAAGAATTATTGGAAAACTTATCGGATTGATTAGAAAGTATGAAAGTAAATAGCAGAGATATTAAATATAGAATATCAAATAATAAAATAGAAAACATTTATTTATTCTCAGGACCGGAAATCGGAGAAAAAATTGAAATCATTGATCTTATTGAAAAAAAAATATTTCCAGACCAGGACCCGGTAAAATTCTATTTTTACTGCGGTAATGAATTTGACATAAAACAATTCATTGATACTCTTAGTACCGGCCTATTATTTTCAAATAAAAAAATAGTATTTCTGAAAAATGTTGAACAAATATCAGCCGCAACTATAAAAAGTCTGGAAGAATACATTATTCCCCATAAAATAATTATAGAATCATTTGAAAAAAATATTCTACAAAAAATAAATAATATGGCAAGTAAAAAAAATCTTTTAAATAATTATATTAAAGAAAATAATAAGTATATATTAAAAGACAAAATAAACGCAAGCAGTAAAAAAAGCTTATTGGAAATTTTTTATTCCATAAATTACAAAAACTATGATACCGGCACATATTTAATAATGCTAAATGAAACAAATGAAAAAATTCCTCAAGGATTATTAAATTTATTATTACCGTATCAAAATATTATATTTTGGGAAATGTTTGAAAACCAGAAAATAGAGTGGGTCAGAGAACAATTTAAAAAAAGAAATTTATATATTAAAGAAGAAGCAGTGTTTTTTATTCTTGATATGATTGAAAACAATAAAGCACAATTATTATCAGAAATTGAAAAAATTTCATATCTAGTTAAGATTAATAAAGAAAAGGTAATTAACCTTTCAAATATTGAAGAATACCTTTTCCATTCTAAAAATGAAACTCCTTTTAGCTTATACAGCTCTATGCTTAATAAAAATCTATCTAAAGCTATTGATATTTTAGATAATTTATTTTTAACTGATGAAATGAGTTTATTAAATGGAATTATATGGGCGCATAGAAGATTTTTAAAAGCAATAGATCTATATGAAAATCATAATATGCCTTTAATAGATATTTTCTCTAATTTAAAAATATTCTCCAAAAGAGATAAAGAAGATTATAATATAGGTTTAACTAATTTTACTTTTAATCATGCGTCAATAATGTTTTATCATTTATCAGAACTGGATTATTATTTAAAAGTCTTACCGTCTAATTTAAAACTCGTAAAACTTCAAGAATTTATTGTCAATTTTATTAATGGAGATATTCAAAAATCTTTTTTGCAAGGTCCTCTCCAATTCCTTCACACATAGATATTTCTTCTAATGATGCTTTTTTTAATAATTCGATAGAACCAAATTTTTTTAAAATTATGTTTAATCTTTTTCTTCCTAATCCTTTTATAGTTAACAATTTAGATTTTAAGTTGCTTTTTTTATATACCTTTTTTAATCTTGTATTACAAAATCTATGCGCTTCATCTCTGATATTCTGAAGCAATTTAAGAGAATAAGAATTTTTTTCTAAAATTAGCGGTCTTTTTTTATCCGGAAAATAAATATGTTCATTTTTTTTTGCTAATCCTATTATTGGAATATCAAGTCCTAATAAAGATAGAATATTAAAAGCTGTATTTACATGCGCTTTCCCGCCGTCAATTAAAATTAAATCCGGATGAGTTAATTTTTCATTTTTCACCCTCTGATATCTTCTTGAAACAACTTCTTCAATCATAGCATAATCATCCTGGTGTTCTTTCTTCTCAATATTAAACTGTCTATATCCTTTTAAATTTGGTTTTCCATCGATAAAATTTACTAAAGCTCCAATATTATATTTTCCCTCAAGTGTAGCAATATCAAAGCCTTCAATATTTCTAGGAATTTTACTTAATCCAAGCATTTTTTTTAACTCTCTTAAATGATGAATTTTTTCTAATTTATATTGATTTTCCTCAAAAAATATTTCTGCATTTTCTTTTGCCAAAATCAGCAGCTTTTTATCTTTTTTTAAAATTGGTTTTTTTATATTCACAAGAATTTTATGTTTTAAGTTTATAGCTTCTTTTAGTGTATCTGCATCAATGTTTTCCGGAGTAAATATTATTGAAGGAAAATTAGTAATATTTAAGTAATAAGCATTTAAAAAATCAATTAATATCGAATTATAATCAAAAATATTTTTTAAAACAAAATTTTCTTTGCCTACTATCCTGCCATTTCTCTGTTGAATAAGTGAAATAACTGCATTATCAAAATCATAATATAATCCAATGTAATCAGTATTTTCATCGCTTTGAGTATCTATATACTGATATGCAATATATTCCTCTAATGTTTTAATTTGATCACGTATTTTTGAAGCTGATTCATATTCTAACTTTAAAGAGTATTCTTGCATTTTATATTTTAAAATATTTAAAATCTTTTTTGTTTTGCCTTTCAAAATATTTCTTGCAATTTCTATAGACTCAAGATATTTTTCTTGAGAGATCAATGATGCGCATGGAGCAGAACATTTACCAATGTGGTAATTTAAACAAGGATTATATTTAAATGGAGGAGTGAATTTTTTATTGCATTTTCTTATTTTTAAAATATCAGTAAATATTTTCTTTAAATACCTAACTGTATTAACACTTGCAAATGGTCCAAAATATTCATCTTTATCATTTATTTTTTCTCTGCATTTAATTATCCTGGGTAAATTTTCATTAGTTATCTTTATCATTGCATAAGATTTTGCATCTCGTAATCTAATATTGTACTTAGGTTGATATTGCTTTATAAGATTATTTTCAAGTAACAGTGCTTCTACTTCATTGTTTGTAACAAAGTATTCTATATCTTCAATTTTTTTAACCATTACCTGAGTTTTAATATCATTTGATTTAACAAAATATGAACTGACTCTGTTACTTAAATTTAATGCTTTGCCAATATAGATAATTTTATTTGAATTGTCTTTAAAGATATAAACACCGGGTAATTTTGGTATTTGAGTTAATTTAAGTTGAAAATCTTTCATAATATGTGATAATAGTAAAATAATTACTAAAATAATATAAATAAATTTAAAATTACTTGAGAATTATCTATTTTTATTAAAAATTGAGTTTTTCTAAGTTATTTTTATATTTTTAAACATAAAATATAATATTTTTTTGAATAATAGAATTAAAATTCACAATTTATAATTAACATTTGCTTGACAATTTGTCAAAGTTTTGATAATTTCTATTAAATCTTTTCGTTAATTATTGTTATTCATATATAAATTAATCAATAAATTTTAATAATTTTTTAATAAATGTAGGAAGGTGTGATGCCAATAAATAAGTCAGCATTAAAACGGGAAAGACAAAATACCGAAAGAAAAATAAGAAACAGAGTTATCAAATCAAAAGTAAAAACTGCTTTTAAAAAACTTTCTGATTCTATTGATTCTAAAAAAAAGGATGAAGTTGAAGCAAATTTAAAACTTTATATGAGTGAAATTGATAAAGCTGTTAAAAAAGGTGTTTACCACATTAATAAAGGCGCAAGAAATAAATCAAGAATAATGAAAAAAATAAGCCAAACATTTAAAGAGAAAAAAAGCGCTTAATTAAACTTTATATATTCTATTTGTATTTATTATAAAAATATATTACAATATTTAATAAATAAAAAAGTTGTATAATTTTTTATATTAATTGTATAAAAATAATATTCAACTAGTTTATTATTAATAAACTATTTTTTAGGTAAAATATTAATAATGACAAAAGCTGAACTAGTCTCTATAATTCGCCATCAAATAGATCAGACAAATAATTTTAAAAAAAGAGAAGTCTCTTTAAAAATTATTTCTTCTGTCTTAGATACTTTATTTACTGTTATGAGAGATAATATAACAGAAGGAAAACATATAGAATTAAGAGGATTTGGTACTTTTGAAACAAAAATTAGAGAAGCAAAAAAAGCGATAAATCCAAGAACAAAAGAAGTTGTTAATGTTAAAAGACATGCTGTTCCGATATTTCGTCCAGGAAAAGAATTAAAGAGTATGGTAAAAGAATATTTTGAAAAAAATAATAAAAAAAAATAAAGATCTTTTAATATCCTCTTTTCTATGCTAAAATTTAAAATCATTGATATAGGTTAAAAAATGAATTTAACTGGTACAATTTTAATTGTTGATGATGATAGAATGACACTTGACTTCTTTGATATTGTTCTTTCTAAATTACAATTTGAAGTTGTTAAAGCAAATGATGGACTAGAAGCTTTACAAAAAATAAAGCTGTATTCTCCTGATCTAATACTGCTTGATAATAAATTACCAAAATTATCTGGATTAGACGTAACCCGGAGAATTAGAAGATCAAAATATCTGAAAGCATTTAGAAACATGCCGATTATTATGTTTTCTGCGCTTGATGATCCAAAAGATAAAGTCATAGGATTAGAAGCTGGTGTTGATGACTATATAACAAAACCATTTAATTTTAGTGAGGTTTTAGCAAGAATTCGTTCTATTTTAAGACATAAAGAATTATCAAACCAATTGTTACATAGAGAAAGAAGGCTTGCAATATTAGAGTCTTTAAATACTAATTTATTAACTTTTACAAAGCATATAAAAAAGCCTTTAACAGAATTATACAATGAAACAAATAAGCTTGACTGTAAAAATCAAAACAGCGTAAAAAAATTTATAAAAAAATTTGAAAATAACTATAAAGAAGTGTTAGCCCTTTTAAATGGAATTGAAGATGAAATAATTGAGCTTGAAAGAAAAGGCGGAAATCTTAAAAAAGGAGAATTATCTTTAGAAGATTTAGAAAAAAAAATAAATAAACATCTTAAATCAGCTAAAGAATGAATATTTATTTAACTTATTTAATTTGTTAATTTAAAAAGTAAAAAAACGTTAAATTATATAATATATTATATGATTTATTATTATTATATTTTTACCGAAAATAAAAAGTATAAAGTAAGGTTAAAAAAAATATCATGGAAAATTTATTAGAAAATTATTATAACAATAAAAAAATTAAAACTGTTCTTGGAAAAGGCACTTTTTTTGATGGAGATTTAAATTTTAAGGATTCATTAAAAATAAATGGATCTTTTGTGGGAAACATTGTTGCGTCTGGATTACTGGTTATAGGTGAAGGAGCAATTGTTAATGCAAATGTAACTGCACAATCTATTGCAGTTTTTGGCACAATCAAAGGTAATGTTGTTGCAGACCAAAAAGTTGAAATGTTTCCAACTGGTAGAGTTTATGGTGATATAAAAGCAAAAAAAATTAAAATCTCAGATGGTGTTATTTTTAATGGCCGTTGTGAAATGGTTAAATAATTTTTATATTGAAGCTTTATTTCAATTTTATTTATTTTTTATACAGTTAAAAACTAAATAAAAAAACAATAATCATTAAATGAACCATTTTATTATTTATCAATTTAATAAAATCCAATAATAAAATATAAAATTATTATTTACGATTATTAGCGTTGAATTTAATTGATTTAAATAAATATTAAATGACGTAATAAATATATATCCTAATTTTAAAAGAGGACTAAAATATGAAAACTATAAAAAAAGCAAAAAAAGTAGTTGTTGTTGAAACAAAACATCAAAATAGCAAATCTTCAGAAGGAGGTAGTGGAATGAAAATGAAAGATAATAATCATTTTGAAAAAATAATGAATAATCCTAATGCACCGCGTTTAAATATTAATGAATATACAAATATGAGTGTAGGTAAATTAAAATCTGAAGTAGATCAAATGGGAATCAACATAGATAATATTAATACAATGAAAAAACAAGATTTAATTTTTGCAATACTTAAAAATCATACTGAGCAAAATGGAATTATTTTTGCTTCCGGGGTTTTAGAAATACTTTCAGACGGTTACGGTTTTTTAAGATCAGTAAATTATAATTATTTATCAGGACCTGATGATATTTATATTTCTCCAAGTCAAATAAGATTATTTGGTTTAAAAACCGGTGATACAGTGAGCGGTCAGATTAGGCCTCCAAAAGAAGGAGAAAAATATTTTGCTTTACTTAAAGTTGAAAGTGTTAATGGAGAAGTCCCTGAGTCAGCAGTAACAAGAATACTATTTGATAATCTTACTCCACTTCATCCTGATGCAAAATTTAATCTTTCAATAGATAAAAATCAAAATCTAACTACAAGAATAATCGATTTATTCACTCCAATTGGAAAAGGACAGAGAACATTAATTGTTTCTCCTCCACGGACAGGTAAAACCACTATATTGCAGACAATTGCAAATGCAATATCAGAAAATCATCCTGAAGTTTTTTTAATAGTATTATTAATTGATGAACGTCCAGAGGAAGTTACAGAAATGCAGAGAAGCGTAAAAGGAGAAGTTGTAAGCTCAACTTTTGATGAACCATACGCAAGGCATGTACAAGTTGCTGAAATTGTGCTAGAAAAAGCAAAACGTCTTGTTGAACACAAAAAAGATGTTGTGATTCTACTTGATTCTATTACAAGACTTGCAAGAGCATATAACCAGGTGCTGCCGACTTCTGGTAAAATATTATCAGGTGGTGTTGACTCAAATGCTCTTCATAAACCAAAAAGATTTTTTGGTGCAGCAAGAAACATTGAAGAAGGCGGAAGTTTAACCATAATTGCTACAGGATTAATTGAAACTGGCTCAAAAATGGATGAAGTTATATTTGAAGAATTTAAAGGCACTGGAAATATGGAAATCCATCTTGATAGAAGACTTTCAGAAAAACGAATATTCCCTGCAATAAATATCAAAAAATCCGGCACAAGAAAAGAAGAGCTTTTATTAAGCGAATATGAACTTCAAAAGCTTTGGATTTTACGAAGAGTGTTGTATAATATGGAAGATGTTGAATTATTAGAATTTTTAATAGATAAATTGAATAAAACAAAAACAAATGAAGAATTTTTAAATTCAATGAATCAGTAATAAGGAGGAAAGCATGAAAAAAGGTATACACCCAAAATACGAGGAAACTACTGTTACATGTGTTTGCGGTAATAAATACAATACAAAATCAACTGCAAAAGAAATTCATGTTGATATTTGTTCAAAATGTCACCCATTTTATACCGGAAAACAAGTATTTGTAGATACTGCTGGTAGAATAGAAAGATTTAACCAAAAATACAAGATTAAAGACAAAGCAAAAAAATAAGCAATCTATTTAAAATATTTAAATAACATTAAATTAATTTAAAAAATCTTCTCTCTTAAAATAAGGGGAGAAGATTTTTTATTCTTAAAAGTTGAAATAAAATCAACTACTTCTTTTATACTTCTTGATTCTTTAAACCAATCTTCATAAAAATATAATTTTAAAATATTGATATAATTTTATCTGCAGAATCAACAAATTTTATCAAATCAAGAGTAAAGTTGTTAATAAAAAAAGAATTTTTTTTAAAAATCTTAAAAATAGGTTTCCAAAAATCTTTATAACAAATAATTGGTAATCTATCTAACAATCCCTTATTCATTAGCTCCCAAGTTAATGCTAATTCTACTAAAGTTCCGGTTCCACCGCTAAATAAAATAAAACCTTTACTGTTTTCAATTAATAACTGTAGTCTTTCATAAAGAGTATTACATATAACAATATTTTTATTGAAAGATATCTCTTCACTTTTAGAATAAGAGTTCAATAAATATCCGATCGCTTCTCCACCGGCATCTTTTGCTCCCGTTGTCGCCGCTTTCATTATCCCGTTTCCGCCGCCATTTTTTATAATATATCCTTTTTTTGATAATTCGTATGCGATTTTGTATGCTGCATTGTATTCCTCATCCCCTTTTTTGGGTTTGTAAGAACCAAAAATAGAAATGTATTTTTTTTTATTCATTTTAAACTCATTAATTATTTTAAATAATCATTGATTGCCTCGTCGTTCCTCCCCGCAATGACGAGAATATTTCTTAACATGTCATTGCAAGGGCTTGAGGACTTTTGCCTGAAGCAATCTATATTTATAACAATATTAAAACTACAAAATTACAATATTATATTTATCTGATTCGCTTTTGTCAATTTGATTAATAATTATAAAATTTTCTAATTCTTCTTTTTCACCATATTTCACACAAACTTTTTTTTCCTTACAATCAGAATATAAAGCTGTTACCTTTGATGCAAACTTAATTGAATCTTGATCTTTTTTTCCCTGTAATATTGTATCCGGACTCCCGCAATCCGGTACTTCAAAAATATAATCGTCATTATTTTTCATTTTAATTAACATTTGATTTTCTTTTTCATTTCTACCTACAATTATTTTATTTTCTTTGTATCTGAAGTGTCGCCCGTATTTTAATAATTTTATCTCATTAATACTTGTTTTTTTATTATATTTTAGAAGATCCTTTAACTTTATTGAAAACAACTTATCGGTTAAAAGACATCCTCCTGCAGGAGATGAAAATTCTACAATGCCATATTTTTTTACTAATTCTAATTGTATTTTTCTAGTTCTGCCTGTTATATCAAGCAATTTTTCTCTATCAACAATTCCTTTTTCCTCAAGTTCAGTAATATCAAGATGTTTTGCTGAAAGAGGTCTTAATATTTTACCTACTAATGAAGCTTGTTTTTCAATTAAATTTAAAGCAGTTCTATGCTGCGACATAGGTCTCTGTCCCAAAACTTCTCCTGTTATAATAAAATCAGCATTTACTTGTTTCATATATTCTTTTGCTTTTTTCAACATATATATTTTACAATCTATACATGGATTTAATGCTTTACCCCAGCCATGTTTTGGATTTTTAACCATCTCAATATAATCTTCTTCAACCGGAATTATTAATATTTTAAATTTATTTTCAATAGATATTTTTTTTATAAAATTTTCTTCTTTCTCTTTATCACTCCAAAAAGGAGATGAAAAATATATTCCAATACATTCAATTCCCTGATCCATTATAACTCTAATTGCTAATATAGAATCTAATCCACCGGAAAATAATGCCAAAGCCTTATGTTTTTTTTTCATAAATTTATTCTACTAGTTACTTTTTTTCAAAAATTATTGGACTTTTTATTTTATAATCAAAGTTCAACATTTCTTCTCTATATTTTTTATAATCTGCAGCAGGAATTTTTCTAAAATATCTTTCATAATGATCAGTAAATATTATTTTATCACCTATTACTTTATACTGATTTTTATATGAAAAATATTTACTTTTTATGTTTATAGAATCCGGAAGCCCTTTAATCTTATAATCATCAGGAATTTGTATTGTTATTTTATATTTTTTGCCTTCTGTGGTTCTAAAGACTAAAGGATATTTTCTCTCATTTAGAGAAAGATTAGTAATATCATAATATACCGGAATATTCATAATTAAATAGTCCCCGGTCTTTTTTGCAATATTAAATGCGTTATATGAAAAATTTAAAAACAAATTATCACTAAAATCAATAGGATTTTTGAAATTATATTCTTTAAGTATACTTCCGGGAAAATCTCTGGAAACAATTGAACTTAATAATGATTGTATTTCCTGTTCTTTTAAAGATAAAAAATAGGAACGTATTCCTGCTTCAGTATCTCCAGAATAAACATTATGACTTTTGATAAAACCATTACCTTCTGAGTTTAAAATAATATCTTTCTCAAAAACCTGAGTATTCCATATTGGATCTAAACATTCTATATTTTTTACTGAATTTAATATTGGATTCCAAGCTAATATTCCCTGGTCATCTCCTCTAAATACAGGATACCTGTATGTTGTGCTTGTAGAATCCAGATATATAATTTTTTTTTCTTTTTCTTTTAAATGAATCTCTGTTATTGCATGATTTCCTGATACCACACCAATTTTATTATAAAGTGACTCCGGATTGTCATTTGTTTTTACAATTACAGGGTATGCTTCTATATTAACCAAATTTAATATTGTTGAAAAAAATATTGATTTATCAATACAATCTCCATATCTATTTTCAAATGTTTCCTGTGCAGGGTGTCCGGAAAATCCTGACGAAAGACTTGTTTTAATAGATCGATAATGAATATACTCCTGAACAAACCTATATAATACAGATAGTTTTTCAATCTCTGTTTTTGCATTAGCTTCTTTTAGTATTTTATCTACTGTATTTTTAATTTTATCATTTGCAATCATTCTTTCTTTCATAAACTTTGACAGCCAATTAGATAAATAAGTCTGATCTTTAAACACACTTCCAAAAACAGACGGTTTCAATTCATCAATTGGAGGACAATCCGGTTCTGCAATAATCGGAGAATATTCACCGGTTATAAATGAATAAATTTTATATCCGTCTTTTTTTTCTGTTTTTGTTTTCATTTCTCTATTTTTAATACTCCTTGAAATCCAAAAAAAATTTTTTTCTGCAGGAACAATAAATTTCACACTTGATTGATAAATAGGATTTGAACCCCCAAAATACCATCCGGCATAAAATTGATTCGGATCTTCCGGGGCAGCATCAATTGTTTCAAACTCATAATCAATTATTGATCCAACCTTTACGTTTGGTATAACAGCTTTTATTATTTTTTCATCTTTTCTTCCGCTAAAAAATGATAATCCCTGTGATGGAACAGTATATGAAATATCTTTTTTATCTAAGTACGTAACTTCACCGTCAGGAGATATAGAACGAGCCATAATTATATTAGTTTCATGGCTTTCTTTAAGATAATAAAAAGAAAGTATAGAATTTGACAACTGATTTTCTTTCATTATCTTAACTGCATATCTTGAATGTGAATATCTTGTTTTATCTTTATTAAGTTTTTGAATCCCGTCATCATAAAGAACAAGCAAAGACTCATCAGGATATTTTTTACTTAATATCTCTGCCCGTTTTAATAATTCTTCCGGCTTTATATCATCTAATTTGTCGTAATTTCTGTCTTTTGTGTTTTCCTGTAAGTTAAAAACAAGATGTGATATTGATTCCAGATTAAATTTTTTATTATCTTGTGTAACAATTGAGTTTCCATCTAATGATTTAATATTTACCGTAATTTCAGTATTATCCCATAAAATAATTCTATC
Organism: uncultured Spirochaetales bacterium; assembly: GCA_964646595.1. Classification (GTDB taxonomy): domain Bacteria; phylum Spirochaetota; class GWE2-31-10; order GWE2-31-10; family JAFGQB01; genus CAZYID01. The sequence continues at coordinate 25,197 of CAZYID010000004.1, forward strand.
ATATGGGCTTACAGTTTGAATAAAAGTAAATAGATAGATAAAAATAAATATTATAAATGCTGATTTATTGAAGAAGTTATATTTAAATTTTTTCATCTTATTGCCTCCAAAAGAATCCATTCATCTGTTAATACTGCTAATTTTTCATAACACTCTTTTAAATCTCTATACTGACTTGTTGGTATTAAATCTTTTGTGAATTTATATGAAATATTAATTTTAATTATATTATCAGTAACATTAAAAATACAGTTAAAAGAAAAACCATCATATTTTAAATTTAACGAATCTGGAATATATTTTACTTTATATTTATCTGAAAATGTTATTTCAATATTATACGCTGCATCTAATGTTTTTTCAAATTTATATGGCAAAATACGTTTGCTCTTATTTACAGATTGAGCGCTAATTTTAAATTCCGGAATTTTTATTAGTTTAATATTTTTCCCGGAATTATATGAATAATTTTTAATTAATATTTTTTCATTAATTACTACCGGTTTTTCAAATTCATCTAAATTATTTATAAACTTATATTCACTTAAAGTAACATCATTTCCTAAGGCACTTACTCTAGACTGCATGTACTTGTCAAGTTCATCTTTTGATAAATAACGTTTCCTGCGCCATGATGCTTCGCTTTCTCCGTTTATAGTTGTTGTTTTATTTATATAAAATGTATTATCATCTTTTAAAAAACATTTAAAGTTATATTGATATTTATTATAATCAGAAGGTAATTTTTTTAACTTTGTTATTTTACTATTTTTTTCAGAAACATTTAATGCCCATGCATTACTTGCTGAAAATTCTACTTGATCAGCACTAAAACTTTGATCTTCAAAACTAAAAACAATTGATTTTTTATCAATCTCTATTTCACATATTGCAGAATCAAACTGTTTTAAAGACGGGTATTCATTATTAATTTCATTTTTATAATTATATCTATAAAGATAAAGTTTAACCGGTATCCCAAGACTATTAGCTAATCTTGTAAATAAATATGACTTATCCAATACATTGAGAGATCCGGAAGATAATAATAAATCTTCTTTAATTGGAGTATAACTAAAATATGACATATTTATATTTGCCAGATCTATTTTTCTGTTTACATAATCATACAATAATGAAAGACCATTCTCAAAATTAGATTCGTTTTTTATAATTTTTAAGGCTGTTTTTTTTAATTCATCTGATACAGGTTTACTAAAAAAATTATTATAATATAATCTTGAGAGCTTTTCCCAATTAATATCAGGGCTTGCATAAAAAGCCGGATATATTAAATAATCAGAAGGAGAATTGTCTTCATCATTAATAAAATTTTCAACATCATTTTGTTCTACAGTATATAATATTCCGTCTTTTTCTTTTTTTATTGTTATTGACGGTTTTTTAAAAGGAATTAAGCCCTCAAATGTTTTATAATCTATTTTAAATGTTTTAGGTGTTTTAATTTTAATTATGCTTTTTCCAACTTGATTATAAGATATTAACTGCTTTTCTATCATCATTGGATTATTAATATAGTCCCATTCTCTCTCAATTTCTGCTTCCCATATAATAACTGATCCTATGTCTACATCTTTTAGTCCGAATTTAATTCTATGTAAATTATTATAATGAGGAATTTCATTATAAATTGGTTCATCGTTTATTGCTGATTCTTCAATACTTTTTATTTGTCCGTCTTTTAATATTGTTATACCATATAATAAATTTGCTTTAGAACAATTTTTTAAATAATAAAAATATTGTGTAGAATGATTTTTGCCTTCTTCATTTAAAATTTTAATTGCTTTTTTAATTTTAATTATTACTTTATTTCCAGCTTTAAAGTCATAATAAATTTTATCCAGCAAAATAACTATTTGAGTCTCTTGCGAAGGATTCCATTTTTTTGAACTATTCCATATTTCCTGAATTTCAGGATCATTAATATTTTTTATATTTCCTGCATTCGAATATAGTCTATCCTTATGAAATTGTACTCTTGTTACATCATCTCTTTTAAATGTTTTTTCCTTGCCGTCAATTATAAATATTACGATATCCTGAGTAATATCCTTTAATTGTCCTCTATATTCACTTCCATTTTTTAAAATAATTATATGAGAATAATTATTTTTTAAATTATTATTATTTTCAGCGTTTATTATAAATAAAAAAAACATAAAAAAAAGAATAATAATTTTTTTAAATAATTTTTTTTTCATTTTTCTTTCCTAAAT
>CAZYID010000004.1:27536-39266 GCA_964646595.1 uncultured Spirochaetales bacterium
CCTGTTTCTGCAAAAGCAATTGTTTTTTCTTTTTTTGTTACATGATGAAAAATCCTAAAACTTGCACTGCTAATTTCATCAATATTACTATGAACAACAATATCATCAAACATAAAACCTTCACCTAAATAATTAACACCAAGATCTGACATAATAATACCTGTTTTTCCGTCTCCTAGATCAAATTCTGAACAACCAAGAGTACGAAGTAAATTAACTCTTGCTTCATGGATAATACCAACTAATGCATCATTCCCAAGATGACCGCCATAATTAATATTTGTAACCTGCAAAGTTGCTTTATATTCAAATTCGTAATTATCTTTTTTCTTTAATTTAATTTTAGGCATTTTTTTCCCCATGAATTTTTTAATATAATATCATTTTTTGTTTTTTATACAAACTAAAATGAAATTTTTTGAAGGATTAATTACAAGTAAGATAATTGTTTTTATTGAAAGTATAAAGAGGTATATTAAACTATTGATTTTTTAAAATCATAAATAAATGAATAAGCTGTACGATCATCAAATTTTTCATTATATTTAAACATTTTCTGTAATTTTGGATTTAATAAATTATATAGATCAATAGAAACAGATACACCGTTAGGTTTTGCATGTTTTTTTTCTAAATGAGAAGCATAATTAATTACATCAGATACAATTCTGCCTGTATCATTAAAAAAATTCACATTTCCAATATCTAATCCTGCTCGAAGTTGAATATCTTCTTGAATTTCTTTAGAATGAAAAATATTAAATAGAGGTAAAGAAAACTGTAGTTCAAAACAACAGTTTACTGCATTATCTATATCCTTGTCTGTTCGAAAAGCCAATATTCCGCCATCACCGGCCCATGACCAAATTCTTCCATTATAATGCATGCATTTTTTATTAATATAATCCCATAATCTATAATATATTCTCTCCATTACAGTTGGTTGAAATTTTTTTACCAGTTCAGAATTTTTACAAATATCAACAGATGCAATTACCATTTTATATTCTTTTCCGTCTTTTAAAGCACCCCAATTATTTAATATCTTTTTATCCTGATTAAATTTAACAAATTTCCTGCTGTTAAAATCAAAATAAACACCTGTTCTTGACAATCTATATAAAAAATTTTCCAATCCCTTTAAATTTACCTTTCTTCCATTCAGCAGATTCTCATCTAATTCTATTACAAATTTAAAAAGTTCTTCTATTTTATTATTTTCCTGGCATTCATGCACAAAACAATTTGCAGCTGTAAATGGAGATATAGTTACACTATCCATAATATTTTCTAATGAATGAGTACTGTAATTCTTAAAAAAATATTTACCCATTGCTTCAATATCATTAAAATTTAAACTCTTTGCAATTATCTCTGTTAAGTCTTTGATTAATGTTAAATCAAACATTAATAAACTCCTAAAAAATTTATATATTACATTAACATATTTTAAAAAATCATTCAAAGCATTATTACACAAAATTAAAAATTGTAATATAAAAATAAAGGAAGCATTGAAAGTCCAGTATGCTTTAAAAGTCATAATTGTATATTAAACTACTTAAAAAATAAAATTTTTTATATCCATAAAATTTTTTTACTTTTACTTAATTTTATAATTTTATATAATATTAATTAGAGAAATATAATGAAAAAAATGTTATTCCTATTATTTATTTTCTTATTACTCACCAACTGTGAATACTTCAGCTTAATGTCAAAAAAAAGTGGTAAGATGCCACTGATCATGAATTTGAAACAGTTGTTTATAGTGCTGGTTTTTATTGGATTGGTGCCACTCTTTATGCCTGCTATTGGATAAATGGAGACCGCCATAAATATATTCAATTAGATAATCCTGAAGGAGCTAACTCATTTGTACTATCAATATTTGTTTTAAATGGTGTTGTATTTATGGCAGAACATGAAAATTCTTATGCTTGTTACTGGATTAATAATATAAAATATCCTTTGAAAACACCATATCCAAATAATAACTCTAGAACAACTTCTATCTATGTTCTACAGGACAGTTCGTCTAAATATAGAATATATATTGCCGGCTATTTTGATAATGGATCTAATAATGAAGCATGTTATTGGGCTGACTTCGGAGCAAATTTAATTACGTTACCTGTAGATAATATAACTTTGGATTCTTTTGCATACTCAATATTTATATATGGAGATAAAATATATACTGGAGGAGAATATAATAATAATCCATGTTACTGGGGAAATAATAATCTAGAGTCCATCCCTCCAATAGTATGTAATAAACAGTCACATATCTTTGTCACACCAAACGGCGACACTCATCTTGTAGTTTATTCTGGAGGACCAAGTTGTGTTTATTTTAAAAACGGGAAATTAAAATACACAATTTTAGACAGAGAAGTTTACTCAATTTATGTTTTTAATGATGATGTTTATATTGCTGGTACGGCAAACATTGGAGCCGGGTGGCATGCTTCTTATTGGAAAAATGAAGATGATGATACAATATTTGTTGATGATGAAAATATAGGTTCTCGTATATATTCAATTTTTGTTATAGAAGAATATAAATAAGTTAAATTCTTATCTTACAAAATCATCTAGAGCATTAACACTTACCTGTTCAAGATAGTAATTAGTAATATCTTCATTTCGATTTGAGTCAGTAGATATTTTATATACCCTATAAACTATCATTTTTGAAGTAGGTAAGGGGAGCGGTAGAGGACTTCCATTAATATCAACCATCTGATTAACTCTTAATCGATGTGATATTTCCTGTTTATCTCCTTCAGGAAATATAATCTGAAAAATAGTAAATCTCAATTTTTTTATTCCTTGTCAATTTAAGTTAAATTTAAAGCTCTGTCCCCATTTTAAATATCATTTAAAAAAGAGGTTTTAATAAACTCTTGCATCCTCTTCCTCAGCATTATCTACGGTTAAATTTTATCATTTGAATTTTTGTGTGTCAACAGGCGAGAAACCTGTCTTATCTTAAATAAGTTTATTTATTCATTTAATGCCATTTTTAGCTGTCTCACGGTTTCAACAACCTTACTTTTTGGCATATCTGCATACTGAGGAGGTAACATTCCTATATTTGTGCATTCTAAAACTGCAACTAAATTTTGTAGTTCAACTTCATATGGATAGACAGGAGGTATAAAACTACTTATTGCTTCAATGATATGTCTTTCTGTAATAAAATCAAGACCATCAATAATTGAAGAGCCTTTTGCTCTTACTAATATTGATTCTATATCTGCGCCGGAATAAATTAATTTCTGTTTTCTAAAAATATCATCTTTATACTTAAAATCAGTTTTAATTTTTAATTTCTTAAGCATTACATGAAATATTTCTTCTCTTTCCTTTTCGTTATTAGGATAAAAAAGAGATAAATGTTCTTCGCATCTACCCTGTCTCTTTATATCTACCGGAAGTAAATCCGGTCTACAGGTAATTAAAAACCAAATAATTTTACCTCTATACTCTGTATTTCCCATAAATGATGATAATTGAGCAAACACTCTATTTGAAGTCCCGCTGTCACCATCCATATCTCTATCTCCAAGAACAGCATCTGCTTCATCAATAATAACAGCAACCGGTGCCATAGCTTTTAATATATCTAAAATTTTTTCTAAATTACTTTCAGTAGCACCAACATATTTTGAACGAAAATTTAACATTCTAACTACAGGAATACCAATCTCTCCGGTAAAACTTTTTACTAAAAAAGATTTTCCGGTACCAACAGGTCCTGAAATAAGATATCCCATAGGAAGGACATCCATTCTTCCGTTTTTTATATTTCCTGCTGCTTTTTTTAATGTTTTTTTAACAAAATCATGTCCGCTAACCAGATCTAAATTTGATTCGGATTCTACAATTTCTAACATTCCAACAGATTCTGCTTCTATTATTTCTTTTTTTCTTTTCCGTAAAAACTCCATTGAAATGTCTATTTTTTCATGATAACTTTCTGCAATTATTTGATTAATATTTACTAAGTTTAATCCACCGGTTATTTTAGCGACTGTTGATGTTGTAAGAGTCTCTGCTAAAAACAGCTGTCCTTCTTTTAATTTGTAGTTTAAAAAATTTAATCTAAGACCCTCATTTGGTATTGGAACATGAATTTTAATTATATTTGGGCATTTTATTAAACTCTGATTTAATTCATATAGATTTTCTGTTAAAAGAATTATTGTAATATCTTTATCAATAAATATTGGATTATATGCCCACCTCTTTAATGTAACAAAACTATACCTGTCTTCTTCAGGATATGATGAACCTGTACTTGAAGGAATAACTGTTTCTGCATAATCAACAATAAAAATTACACGTTCTTTTTCTTTTATTTTTTCATAAAAATATTTTTCTATATAATCTAAGGCATTAATAATCTTTCGAGAAAAAAAATTTCTCCCATTTTCTTCAGTAGATTTCATGTTATATTGTTTTGACATCGAAAAAATATAATCATTTTTTGTTTTATTTGGTGCATCATCATAAGGATTTTCAACAAAGCTAATTCCTGAAGAACGGTCAAAGCATATTATTTTACCATTATACCCAAAAAGGACATCTGCGATATAATCCTGTACATCAACAAATCCAAATTCTTTATCCCCTGTTCGTTGTGCTAAAAAATCTCTAATATTACCGTGAAAAATATATGTAGACGTTGTATTAGAACAATATTTTCTTGCAAAAATTTTTGCCCACTCAGGTAATATTTTGATAAAATTATAATTTTTTTGAATCATGTACTTTGACAATGAAAACTCCCCAAGTTAAAATATTAAACAATATTTTATAATAATCCTATTATACAATATTTTTATATTATTTTTCAACCATTAGAATAAATTTTTATTAATAAAAATTTATTAAAAAATTATCGGATTATAAAAATATTTACTGGGTTTTTTAAATAAAAATCTTCTTTTTATTATTGTGAATTCTTTAATAAATTTTCAATATCATCAAAATTTTTTAATTCTACAATTTCATCAATAAAATCTCTCAGCATTTCTGAATATGATTCATCCTTAATTTTTAAGAATTCTTCTTTTGCTTGATTGATATTTATTTCATTTGATTCATTTTTTTCTATTATTTTTTGAATTTCTATTTCATGATTATTGATTTGATCAATTAAAAAATCCTCACAAAGATTCCACATTATATCACCTTTTTTTACATTTATCTTTGCGGAATCCGGCATGATAAGAACATTACCCGGATATATCCAATCCGGATCTTTTCCTTTAACATTAGGTTTCTCAAAATCTTCTACTATTCTATGATAACCGTTTTTTTCTGCAACAACATTTGTCAAATTAAGTAAATCAAGAACTGTCATAAAAAATTTAAGATTATTGCTTCTTTTAAATGACTTTTCATTAGTTTTAATATATCTGTCTTCCCTGTTTTTATCTAATACTATTTTTTTATCTTCTATTATACCTTGTATTTTATCTTGTATATTACTTTGTATTTTATCTTTTGTTATTCCTTTTTCCTTTAAAAATGGAATTAAAAACAATGAAGCAATAATTAAAGCAATTAATAATATTGCAGCAATAAAAAATGTTTTTTTGCCCTTTGTCCATTCAAAATCTTTTTTAGCTCCCAATTCTTTTCCATGTTTTTCAGCATTTTTTAGTTCATCTTCCTGTGCTTTTGCAGTATTTACACTTTCTCCTCTTTTTGCACGTTCTTTATTTTCTTCTTGTTTTTCTTTAATTATCACGGTTTCCATAAACCTTTTAAGTCTTTCTCTTTCTTCTATATGAAATTGTTTTGCATTTATTACATCTGAAAATCTGGTTCCGATTTGGTTCATGATTTTGTTATCTTTTATATTAAGCTTATATTTTTTTCTATACTGATCCTGTCTTTCCTGCCATTCTTTTTTTTCAGCATTTTTTAAAAAATTTAAAAAAGGATTTATTTTATCCTCAAAATATTCGATTTCTTTACTTCCTAAAAAATCTCTAATACAAACACGCTTTTCATTAGCTCCGTAACCAAGCACTTGTTCAATAACAAATTTATTTTCATTAATGTTTTCTCCAGATAATTCCTCTAATAAATTCATATATTCTTTAAAAACATTATCTGTAATTTTACTATTTCCTTCACAATTTATTCTTCTTATTGTTTCAGCATACAATTTAGAATAAAAATTTTTTTTAACAATTTTCGGGATATAATCTTTACTATACTCAGTATCATCATCAAAAATTTCCATAGAATTATTATCTTTAATATTTTCTGAAAAATTTTCCCAAAAAGTATTAATATAATTATTTTCATCTATAATTTTTTCAAATATTACCGGGTTATAACTATATAATGTTAAAGAGTCTTTTTTAAAATCATCAATTATCAATTCAAAATCTTTTCTTATACTGCTTTCATTAAATTTACCTTTTATTATACTGCCTTTATCTAAAAATGATTTACTGTCTTCTAAAAAGAACTTAAATCCATTTGTAGAAATTTCTATTTCGTTTTCTTTAAATTTTAAATTTATATTACCAATTTTTTGTGAAATTGATTTTTGATGTGAATTTAATGAGACAATATTATCCGGTGATAGCAGCTTTTCCCATCTTACCTGTTCTTTATATATTAACTTAATTTTTGGATCATCTTTATCTCTTTTTAAAATTGTTTTTAAGCATAAAATACCAGGCATTGTTCTTTCAGTTACATAAATAAGATCAATTTTTGATGGATCAATCCCAACTCTTATTGCATCTTTTACCCATGAAGAAGAGTCTGTTATACAGGCAAACTTATTTTCTGAAAAAACAAAAAGAGATTTATTAGAATGAATAATACCTGTTTTATTATATGATTCCTGATAATATTTTAAAAAGAATTGTGCTAATTTTTTGATTTCATGTGATTCATTTAAAGTTTTAAAAAGAGCTTCTCGTAAATCAAAAAAAACTTCATTTTGATTAAAAATTCTAATATTTCCATCATTATAAAATGAAGCAAAAGAATGCCTGTTGATTCTCGAATCATTTTCAATTTTTTTTAAAAAATCCTCTTCGGAATTAACTTCTTTAAATATATCACTTGCTTCTTCAGCATAAACAACATTTACTTTATTTACATTAATTTTATTTTCTTTTAAAAAAAATAAAAACCGCTTTACACTTTCTTTTAAACCTATTATTTTTCTATCAACATTAGGGCGGAAAATATCTAATTCATGAAAAGGATCTCCAGGATACATTTTTGATAGAAGAGTGACAAAAGTAAGATTTTCTCCAAATTCTTTAAGAAAAGAAGAATTGCCAATTCTTAAAAATCTCTCTTTTGTACTCGACATATCTTCAACATAAATCATGAAACATTCTTGATCAATTTGAAAAACTCTTCTGTTCATTATATGCCTCACTTTTTTAATTTATTATATAAAAATATATTAAAATAAAAAATATTTTTTTTAAATTTTTATTTTAATATTACTTATCAGCTTTATACTTTTATTAAATAATTTATAACACATAGACTTAATTTTATCAAATTTAATAATAAATAATAATGAATGAATAATTATTATTTGAATTAATTAAATGAAAAATTTAAAATATATAAAAATCAAATTCTATTCTATTTCTAATTGTGCAATTTTAAGTTTTGCAATAGGTATTGAATAACTTGAACAAGAAACATAATTCACACCAATATTTTTCAAAAAATCAATATTTTTTGGGTCTGCACCTTGTTCTCCACATAATCCAATTTTAAGATCCGGTCTGGTTAACCTGCCTCTCATCAATGCCATCATTATTATTTCTTTTACCGGTTCGGTTAAAATTTTAAAAGGATTCGAATCAATTAAATCAAACTGGCTGTAATCCGGTAAAAAAACATTAAAATCATCCCTTGAAATACCATGAGTTGTTTGCGTTAAATCATTTGTTCCAAATGAAAAAAATTCAGCATATTTAGATATTTCTGCAGCTAATAATGCAGCAGCCGGTAATTCTATCATAACTCCTATTCTATATTCTATAGATTTTTGGATCTTCATTTTTTCTCTTATTTCCTGTTCTACTTGAAGTATACCTTTAATATACATTCCCTCAATTTTTTTCCCGTGTTTAATAAATTTTAATTCTTCAGGATTCATTATCAATGGTATCATTATATCTACTTTTACATCTATTCCTTCAGACTGTAATTTATATGCTGCTTCAAAAATTGCATTTACCTGCATTTCATATATCTCTGGAAAGGTAACTGCAATTCTACATCCTCTATGTCCAAGCATTGGATTTACTTCAGACAAAGAATCACATTTAAAAGCAATATCCGATCGCTGAATTTTTGAATTATTTTGAGTTATATAATTCACGAATTTATCCATTTCTTCCCTGGAATGCGGTAAAAACTCATGCAGCGGAGCATCCAATAATCTTATTGTAACAGGATAAGGATGCATAATCTTAAGAATTTCATAAAAGTCTTTTGTTTGAAAAAGTTTAATCTTACTTAATGATTTCTTTCTATCAATTATATCTGATGATACAATCATTTCGCGAAAAACATTAATCCTATCATCTCCAAAAAACATATGTTCTGTTCTACATAATCCAATACCTTCTCCTCCAAATATTTTAACTAATTCTGAATCTTTTGGAGTATCAGCATTTCCTAAAACTTTAAATTCTTTATTGTATTTGTTAATTATTTCTAATAATTCGATTAATACAGAGCCTTTTGGATCAGGATTAACTAGATCAGCATTTCCTAAAATTATCCTTGGTTCTCCATAATAAGGAACATCAAGAGTAACATAATCGCCTTCTTTAACAACAATTTCTCCGATTGATAACTGGTTATTCTTTGTATCAATTTTCACTTTTGGATTAACTAAAGATGATTTTCCATATTGACGTGCAACTACAGATGCATGTGCGGAATATCCTCCTTCATTAGATAGTACACCATTTGCTATTTCTATAGCTTTTACATCTTCTGCATATGTTGCAGGTAAACATAAAATAACACTCGAATCTTTTCCCTGTGAAACAGCTTGTCTATTTGCCTCAATTAATTTTTCAGAATTAAAATAAATCCTTCCTTTTCCAGCTCCCGGTGACCCGGAAATACCTTTAGGTATAACTTGAAATTGTTTTACAGAATTTTGATCAACAATTGGATGTAATAATTCAGAAATATGGTTAGATGTCACCTTATTAATTAAATATTTTTCATCAATTACTTCTTTATTTAATAAATTCAATAAACATCTTATTTCAGCATTAGCTGACTTTTTTAAAACAGAAGATTGTTCAATTATCCACAATTTTCCCATTTCTACGATAAATTTAATATCTCTTATTTCTTTAAAATGACATTCAATATCACTACCAATATTAATCAACATTTCAAGATACTTATTATCTAATTTACTAATCTCTTGTTCATTCTTTCCATAATTCAAATCAAAAACATTTTTATTAAACACGCCCTGCAATTCTTTTTCACCGCTTAGTACATTTCTTGTAAAAAATTTTCCAGAATAACAATCCTCTCCATAATTTCCATAAACTATTGGCTGAATAATAATAGCAGTATCATTATCATTTGATTCTTCTTTATTTAATAAATCTGCATAATTTTTTAAAAGAAAATTTAATTGAAAAAAACCATCAATAAAAAAGTCTTTTGGTAATAATTTTTTAGATTCTTGAATTACATTTTTATAAGCAGTAATATTATTTGCTTTACTTATATTTTTAACTAAATCAATATATTCTGAAGCATCTTTTTCGCTTTTAGAAGCTTGAATTAAAACATTAAATGTATTGTTTAATAAAATTTTGGCATATTCATGATAAGCAAACTCTTCTCCAACATTATTAATAAATCCGGTTATTGTTTCATCAGTTAATCCAACAGCATGGATATTAAAACATTCTGAAATCTCTAATGACGGACTCATAACTATTTTAAATAATGAAGGATTTTCAGGATCATTAAACTTTTTATCAATTTGATCCTCAAAATTTTTAAATAATTCTGTTAAATCTTTACTTAAATTTTTTTCAGTAGTTTTATTGGCAATATCAGAATTAATAATAATCCCTGGAACAATGGGCATGAGCAGCTTTGCTAATTCTGTTGCTCTTTTACCTCTTATTCCAATTTTTTCTATATCATACTCTTCTGGAAATAATTCCGTTTTTGAAAAAAAATAAATATTTTTATTAGCCATTTATTTTTCCTTAACCTATTTTTTAAAATAAAGATAAAATTTGCCCTGGTGCGCCTTTCAAAAAAGCTTCAAATTTTGGACTTGCACCTTGATGTAAATATCTTCTTAATTTTGAAGCATCAGTAAATTCTTTACCCATAATTCTTATCAAAATCTGTGTTCCAAATTTTACCTTACCCCATTTAAATAAAGTATTTATATCATTTATCTGTTCATTATCATAAAATATTAAAACTTTTATATCAGGATACTTCGTATGATATGATTCAATTATTTTTTTCCAGGCTTCTACATTTCCATTATGAAATAATTCATTAGATACATTTATTCCATATGCAGGAGATAATTTTTTCTTTTGTGCTCCTGCCCCTTGCTCTTCTTCTATTGTTGCTTTTGTTGTTTCTTTAGTTGTTTCAGCTTCAGTCATTTGAAAAGATTTTTTTGCATATTTAGAAGTAAGTCTATTAAAATCACTATAGTTTGTTACTTTTTCACCATAAAATAACTTTATTAAAGAATTAATCCCTTTCTCTGCAAGTTCAGCATCAATTTGATTATTAAAATCTCCAACATAAACAACCAGTAATTCATTTTCTTTCATTCCTCCAACTATTGCCTCCCAAGAATCTTTATTTCTTGGATTTATTAAAACAGGTCCTAATTGGGGATGATGATAAACTAAAATAAAATCTAATAAGTCCCAGTCTTTTATTTTAGTTGTAACACTTGATAAATTTTCTAACTTAATTGATTTTAAATTTACTGATTTAAAAAAGTATTTAAACTTATCAACTAATACAATATTTAAAATTGGTATTAATTGATTCTGCTTAACTATCTCTTTGTTTAAATTTGAGTTTAATAAATCTGCTAAATTATTTCTTGACTGAAAATCAGTAATTAATTTAGTTACTGCTTTAAAATGGCTTAAAGCAAGATTAAATCCTTCTTTTGTGCTTAAAAGTTGTAAATTTTCATTCATTTAAATCTTCCTAAATAAATGTTTAAAGATTAAGTAAAAAAAGCTAAAAAAACGATGAAACGTCTTTTTAGCTTTTATAAATAAAATTAAATATACTTAACTTTCATCATGTAAATTTAATCTAATTAAATTTCTGTTAATTCATCTTTGCTAACATCTACAATACCTTCAGGTGCACCAGCTGTTGCTTGTGCTTCTTCATAGGCTCTTACATCTGTATAGAAAGTTTGATCAATATCTTGTCTAATAGTAGATCTTCTTCTTGAGAAAGTAGCAAATGCTGCATCCATAAATCCTTTACTTACTCCGTGTAAGAATTCATTAAGTACATTAGCCATAGCTTGTAATGTATATTTTTTTCTTTTTATTGAAGTAATATCAATATCTAATAATAGTCCTGGTTGAATGTGATAAGGATTTATATTGTATTCAAATTTATTATATTCTTCTAATAAGAAATCAAGTCTGTCTTCAATAGCAACTCTTTCAA
>CAZYID010000005.1:0-13701 GCA_964646595.1 uncultured Spirochaetales bacterium
AGAATTACTGAAGAAGAAAAAGTCAGAAATCAGATGGTTGAAAAAAGATTAAAAAAAATGGATTTGATTGAAAAAAACGCTTTTAAACCAATTTTTCTTGGAAATAAAGATTATGAAATTTTAATAATTGGTTGGGGATCAACTTTTAATCCCATAAAAGAAGCAGTGGAAGTATTAAATAATGATAAAATCGGTTATCTTCATTTTTCACAAGTATACCCTGTAAACAAAAAAATTAATGAGTATTTAAGAAAAGCTAAAAAAACAATTATTATAGAAAATAATGCAACTGCTCAATTTGCTAAATTAATTAAAATAAAAACAGGATTGGATTTCAATTATAAAATTTTGAAATACAGCGGCATGCAGTTTTATGTTGAAGAATTAATAAGCAAGATAAAAAATATAATTGGAGAGCAATATGCTTAATAATAATTTTGATGTAAAAGATGCTGATATTGCCTGGTGTCCTGGGTGTGGAAATTTTCCATTGTTAAATGTTGTAAAAGAAGCAATTTCTGAATTAAAGTTAGTTGAGAAAAAAATAGTATTTATTTCAGGTATTGGACAGGCTGCAAAAACACCTCAATATATTAAGACGCATTTCTTTAATGGACTCCATGGACGAGCTTTACCTGTTGCTACTGCAATTAAAGCGTCAAATCCGGAATTGATTGTAATTGCAGAAAGCGGAGAAGGTGATATGTATGGAGAAGGCGGGAATCATTTTATTCATACTATACGCAGAAATCCAAATATAACAAATATCATTCATAATAATATGATTTATGGATTAACAAAAGGGCAGGCTTCGCCAACATCTCCTTTTGGATTAAAAACAACATTGCAGATATATGGAGTAACTAATGAACCGTTTAATCCAATTTCAGTTGCTATTTCTTTAAATGCGTCTTTTGTTTCAAGAACTTTTACCGGAGACAAAGAGCATGCAAAAGAGATTATCAAAAAAGCAATATTACATAAAGGATATTCATTAGTTGATGTTTTTCAACCTTGTATTAGTTTCAATAAAGTAAATACCTTTAAGTGGTATAAAGAAAATACATATTTTTTAAAAGAAAATTATGATCCTTATAATCAAGTAGAAGCATTTAAAAAATCAATGGAAAATGAGAAATTTCCTCTGGGAATTATATTTATAAATAAAAACAAAAAAAATACTTTTGAGGATCGTCTTGTTGTTTATAAAAAAAATAAAAATCCTTTATTTAAAAGGAAAAGGGATTTAGATAAAGTTAGAATTTTATTAGATAAAAAAAGGATTTAATAATATGGAATTCTCAAAACTTTTAGAACAAAGAAGATCTTACAGGTCTTTACAGTCAGTAAAAATTGATGAATCATTAATTAATGAATTAGCTGATGCGGTTAAATTAACACCTTCATGTTATAATCATCAGCCGTGGAGATTTCTATTTGTTTATGAAAAAACTCTTTTGGAAAAAATATATAATGCTTTGTCTGAAGGAAATAAATGGGCAAAAAAGGGATCAATGATTGTTGCTGTATTAAGTCAAAGAGAATATGATTGTATTTTACCTGATGGAAGAGAGTATTATAAATTTGACACTGGTATGGCAGTTGGGATATTAATTTTAAAAACGACTGAACTTGGATTGGTAGCACATCCAATTGCAGGATATGATCCTCAGCTTTTTAAACAAATTTTTAATATTCCTTCCTCTCTTGAAATATTGGCTTTAATTGTAGTAGGAAAAAAATCGAATGTAATAAGTTCAGAGTTAAAAGATTATCAGGTAGAAACAGAAAAAAAGAGACCTCAGAGAAAAGAAGCAAGTGAATTTATTTATATTAATGAATATAAATAAGTTATATTAAAATTTAAGAGTTTTTTTAAATAGATTATTTCCCCAAAGATTAAAAAATAAAATTATTAAAAAAATTATTGAAGATAATCCTAAAATAAAATTAAAAGGTTTATATGTTGCTTGAAGAATACTTACTAACTCAAACTCTTCTTTAATAATTGAAAAGTTATATTTAGCAGGAGGTGATTTAGATGATAAAATTTCATTTAATGTAAATAAGCCGGTATCTAATAATTTTTTATTTTTAGAATATATATTCCAGCCGTATAGGATTTTATTGTCATGAATATCTTTTGGATATAATTCAAAAAAACCACCCTCTTTTGTTTTTATTGGAGAGTCTTGTTGTTGAAAAATATTATACTCTTTATTTTCAAAAGTAAAAATAATTTCAGATATACCTAATGCCCAATTTTTTTGATAAATTTTAATATTATCTATTTTAATTGGCTTGTTTATTCCTGCAACTTTTGAAATAGTTTTTGAATTGTTTAAAGTAACATCAAAGAATGATGATATGTTTTTATTTTTTAAATTTATTTTTGCTAATTTTAGTGTTCCGAAACCGGTTTGCTTAATATTCATTTTATTTGTAATGTCTGAAATTTTGATTGTTTCATTTTCTTGAACTGATAATTCATAAGTTCTATTTGTTAAAAAAGAAATCATAATAATAAAAACAAATAAGACAAAAGGCAGATGAATAAAAAGATAATTTATATAATCATTTGTGGCTTTTTTTATAATTAAAGGGTAAATAAATATCAATAAAAACATAATAATCCATACTCCAAGGTAAACAGGGGAACTTATAAAATTAATAATATTTTCTTGATTTTTAAAAAAAGTAGAATAAGCAGAAAGAATGATAATTGACATAATTGTTATGATTATTAAATATTGAAATGTTTTTTGAATATTTTTTTGATTCATTTTTTTATTATTTTAAAGATTGAACAACATAAATATTTACTGACTCTGCAATACCTTTTATTTTTTGTTTTTCAATAAGCTTTACTTTAACTTTATTTTTAACTTTTTCATAAGTTGACTGAGAAATTAAAAGCATATTAGCTCTGGCAATATTGCATAATCTTGATGCTAGATTTATTGCATCTCCAATTACTGCATATTCAAGTCTATTTTCACTGCCAATGTTTCCGGCAATTATTTCGCCAGTATTAATTCCTATCCCAATAAAAAGAGGAGTATTGAATTTTTTATTTATTTTTTTTACTTCTATTATCATTTCATAAGCGCATTTAATTGCAATATATTCGTTGTCAAATATAGCCATTAGCTCATCACCAACAAACTTATCTATATCACCGCCATGATTTTCAACTATTCTAGATTCAGTTTGAAGAATTCTATTAAGGTTTTTAATTACAACATCCGGAGGTTTGCCTTCAGAAAAACTGGTAAATCCTCTAATGTCTGCAAACAAAACAGTTATTATTTTTTTCTCACCTTCTCCGTCAACAAGTTTTCCTTTTTTTATCATTTCGTCAGTTGATTTTGAAACGAATTTTGAAAGTTCAACTCTTTCTTTTATTCTCTTAAACATTTCATTTAATTCACTGGAAAGATCTCCTAATTCATCTTTATTTTTTAAGTCTACCTTAATGTTTAAATCCCCTTGACCAAATTTATTTACTGTTGACCCTATTTTGAGCAAAGGATTAATAATTATTTTTCGCAGCATCAATATTAATAGAACAGCTAAAGTAATTCCAGCAGATATAAATAGAATAATTAATATTATTGTTGCATTTTGAATATCTTTATAAATGTTTTTTGTTGATATTTTAAAATGAGCGATTCCCCTTATTCTTCCGCTTTCTTCCTGCGAACCATGACATTTTTGACAATCACCGTCATTATCAATAGGGAAAAAATATTCTATTTCTCGTTCTTTTTTTAATTCATTAAATTGTTCTTTATGTTTGGATATTGCTAATTGAAAATATTTATTATCAGTCATCTTTTGAGCAACACGGTCTGTTCTTTCAAAATTTATATCATTTTGGTATTTATTTACAAAATTTAGTGTATCATAATCAATAAAAGCAACTTCTCCGTCAGTTCTGTAAATTTCTACTTCTTTTAAAGCACTTATGTTTTTCATGTTTTTCATTGAAGTAATTGCAAGCGGAGCTTTACCGTCTAGCATAACGGTTTTTATATTACTATTTAGTATCTCAGTATGAACATATAATCCATCTTTTGCAAGGCTTAATAAATAGTTTTTTTGATTGTTTATTGAAATATAGAAAACAATTATATTTATAATTATAAGAGAGAGCATTATTAATGAAATAATTTTTATTTGAATCGAATTTATTTTCAATGTTTTCTCTTTTATTATTTTAGAGGCTTATCTAATTTATGTACAATAAGATAGTCATTATTGCTGCCGATATGGCAACTTATACACATTGGGAATTTTCCTTCAACAGCAACATTTCCATCTTTATCATATTTAGCCCAGAACCAGTCATTATTTTCCGGATCATATCCTTCTACTTTAGCCATTACTGTAAAAGCATCAAGTTCGTTATCCGGAGTATAGTTTTCTTTTACAACTATAGTTCCTATTGGAGTAATTTTATCTTTTATTGGAAGCGCATTTCTTAATTTTGGATTTATAAAAATTTTATGATATCTGCCATGAGGCGATTTACCGGGCTGTTTTCCTTCATGTGTCGGCCATTGAGGATATTTTTTATAATTGTCTTCTTTTGTTATTCTTTCCCATAATTTTGCGCCGGATATTTCTTCTTTAGTTAAATTTGGCAGACTTGTTTCTTTGTAATTTTTTTTGCAGGAAATAAAGATTAGAAAAAAAGTAAACATTATAAATAAAAGCTTTTTCATAAATTTTCCCTTTATATATAAAAAATTATAATTAAATATACTTATTGTGTCAAATAATAAAAATAATTCTTCTTGAAAATTTTAAAAAGATTATATTATAATAAGATAAAAATTATTATTTATTAAAATGAGGGGTGAGTTAATGAAAATTAATAAAAGTTTATTTATCTTTATCATTATTGTATTTTTCGTGGGTTTAACAATATATCTTTTACCTGCTCAAAGTCTTGAGATGAATGACTTGTCAAATGCAGATGATTTTTATATTTCTGATATTACTTTAAATACAGGCAGAGTAATAGGTGTTATTAGTATTTTTTTATTGGGATTAACGATTTTTATAGGCGGTTCATCACGGCTATTGGACAAAATTTTTGGTCTTGATAGAGTACTGAGGTTTCATAAAATTTTTGCCCTAGTTTCTTTTTGCATATTGTTTTTTCATGTGTTTTTAATTACAATTTCAAGTATAATAGAAGGAACATCAATAATAGAATTTTATGCATCATATATTGGAGAACTTATATTTTTAGCCGGTGTAATTTCATTTGATTTGTTTTTTGTATTAGTGATAACAACATTATTTTCTAAGCATCTAAATTTTTCATTATGGTTAACAATTCATAGATTAAGTGCAGCTGCTTTTGCAATAGCTTTATATCATTGTTACAATTTTGGTGTTTTAAGCGGTCCGGCAGGAGAAATCCCGTCATTAAATTTTTTAATTTATTTAGGAATTGCATTTGCTTTATCTGGAGTAATTATAAGAATAGTTTTTTTGTTTCTCAAGAAAAAAAAATATTCAACAATTGTTGAAATTAAAAAGGAAACTTATAATACAAACAGCGTGATTGTACAAAAGCCTGAAGGATTTACATATAAATCCGGGCAATTTTGTTTTATTTCATTTTATAAAAGAAGAATGCATAATCCTCATCCATTTACAATTTCTTCTTCTCCTGATGAACAATATTTAATTTTTACAATTAAAGCATCAGGGAAATTTACGAAAAGAATAGGCGGACTAAAAAAAGGAGACAAAATAAAAATAGATGGTCCTTATGGACTTTTTACTTTTAAGAAGAAAAAATCAATTTTTATTGCAGGTGGAGTAGGAATAACTCCATTCAGGAGTATTTTGGGAGATAAATTAAATTTTATAAAAGGTAATAATGTAAAACTGATTTATTTAAATAAAACTAAAAAAGATATAATTTTTAATGAATGGCTGGATAACTTACGCGAGAGTAAAAAATTTTTACCACTGGATATTATTTATATTTTAACTTCAGAAAAAAACAAAGAATATGAGTTTGAAAATATTGAAAGTAATTTTTTAAGTAAATACATTGATATTAATAATGATTATAATTATTATGTATGTGGACCTTCTTCAATGATGAAAAAGACTTTTAATATTTTAAGGAAGAATAAAATAAAAAACAGCAGAATATATTATGAAAAGTTTTTTTTATAATTGTTTAATTATTGGTAATGATATGTAAAATTTAGTCCCTATTCCTTGTTTAGATTCAAAATAAATTTTCCCTTTTAATTTTTCAATTATTCTTTTTACTATTGTAAGTCCCAGACCATCTCCTGTAGTGCTGTCGTTGCTTCTATAAAACATATCAAAAATCATTAGCTCATCTTTTTTTGATATTCCTAAACCATTATCTTCTACGCAATATATTATTTCGTTTTTTTGTTTTTGTCCGGAAACTTTAATTATACTTTTTTTGTTTTCATCAGAATATTTTATTGCGTTTTCAATTAGATTTGAAAAAACCTCATTTAATTGTAATTTATCTGATGTGCAATTTGGAAGAGATTCAATTATTACATTGATTTTTTTTTCGTTTGTTTGATATTTAAATATTTCAAATATAGTTTTAATTAAAGTTTTCATTTCTATTTTTTTTAAGTTTAATTTTATACTTTCAAGTTTGGACAAAGAAGTTAAACCGGTCAGGAGTGTGCTTACTTTGCTGATACTTATTTTAATATATTTTTGAAATTCTGAAATATCATTTGTAATAATAGGATCAATTTCTTTTTTAATTGTAGAATGTATTCCTTTTTTTTCAAGTATAGTTGAAACATTTTTTAAAGATTTATTTATCTCATTTGTAAAACCATTAATTGTTGCTAATGGTGATCTCAAATCATGAGAAAGTGTGTTAATAATTTGTTCAAGATCTTTATTTTTTTCGTCAATTTTTTTAAATAAAATACTATATGGATTTTTAAGTCCTATTTCAATAAATGCTTTATATATAAGATAGTATGAAAATAATTTAAATAAATGCCCGATTAAATTTAATATTCCAAAAACACTAAAATAGAAAGTAAAAGAAATTTCTGAAACAATTGTTGTTATTATTGAAAAGCAAATAAATCCGAATATTTTTTTATTAAATTCCGTTTTATTTAAAAATAATACTATTAATGATAAAAGAAATATAATTGAGATAATATATTCACTAATTATTTTAAAAGGTGTTAATCCTTTTCCTACTATATAACAAACCGGGAAAATTTTAAAATAAAAAATTAATAATAATATTAAAGAAAAAAAAATGAAATATAATAAAAATGTAATATATTCATTAAAATTCTTATTTAATGCAAAAAGAGCAACAAGAAATGAAATACTTGTCAAATATCTTGCAGCAATCCAAAATTGTGTTGGAAGATCAGCAGAGTATTCAGTGAAAATATTCATTCCTTTAAATGATAATATATGAAATAAATCTAAACATCCAACAAATAAATATGCAATACCTAATAATAATAAAAGATTATTTTTCGCAATATTTTTTGAATTCCAGGCTATCATAAATACACAGAACGCAATTGAGACACATAGTAATTCTACTATTGTATGAAATAATAAGAAATTATAATAACTAGTTAAATATATACTTATAAATATAATTATTTCAAATGTTATAATTAAAATATTTTTATTTTTTGTCAGGTTTCTAATCATTTTTTGTAAAAAAATATAATTGGTTTTATTCTATATATATTTTAATCAATCATTAGATAAATATCCAGAAAAACAAAAAAATAAAGAATATTTTGCAGTATTTTTATAAAAGGATTTTGATGCGATTTTCCAGATCACTTTTTAATTTTTTAATTTCATCTTTTATTTTTAAAATCGTACTCTGGTTGCTTATTGGGATTCCTTTATGTTCAGAAATAGAATCTGTTAAAAATTTTTTATCCATAAGTTTTTCCATCAAAGATAGATGATGATCAATTATATTGATTCTATTATCAATACCTTTATGTCCATAAATGTTTTCAAATTCTTTTAATTCTATTGGAGTGTGCATTGGAAGTTTAATAATTGAGCTTATAAATTCTTCAAAAATTATTTTTGTCTTTTCAGGATTTTTATGCAATTTATAATTTGCATAGAGTAAAATTTGACGAATATTAAGCCATTCTAAAAATTTCATCAAATGCTTTTTTTGTTCAGGCGGAATGTAATCTATATTTAATCCCCGGTCAATAATTTCCCAGAATTCAGCTTTAACATATTTTAATTCTTTTATTATATCAAAGATTCGGTTATAACCGCTATCTCTGTCAACTTCATCAAGGATATCATCAAAAATTAGTTTTGCAATCCGCCTGCTTTCTTTTGTGTTTTGACTTAAATAAAAACAGGATAAAATTATTTGTGCTTTTCTTATTCCTTTTCTTAATGAAGGACCTGTTTCTCCTTCCAAAGATTTTTCCATATTAAGAATAATCCCAAGGACTTCTTTCTTTTTATCAAGTCCTTTACTATATGCTAATTTATTAAGATAGCAGAGATCATGAGCAGCAGTTTCAAGTATAAATGCCATGTTTTTTGTATTAATTGCCAGCAAACCATAGTATTTAAAATAACCGGCAATTGAAATATAAAGTTCTTCCTGTTTTGCCTGGATTAGCTTTTGCCCAAAAAGTTTATATTGGTTGAATAAATTAAAACAGGAGCGAACATCTTGATTATTAATACTTGACCTTAACAGAGTATTAAAGAATTTAATAACAAGATTGATATCATTTTGATCTTTTTTTTCAATTGCAGAAGTGCCGATAGAATAAAAACATTGAGCAGTATAGTTGCATATATCCCTGTTTCTATTTAGAGATTCTTGAAACACAGTATTTAATTGCCTGAATAGCTTATGCTCCACCCAGGTTTTTTCTTTTACAATAATATCAAAGCTGTCATCCATGAGAGTAACAAAATCAGCATTGTTAAAACGAACAAAATCACTTGGATGATACCAAGCTTTAAAATATCCTCCATCGTTTTTTAAGTCAATATAACTGATAATAAAATTTGTCATGCTTTTTATACAATTTGTGGCAAGGATTTTATCTTTTTTATATAATGAGTTTAAAATAGTATCTGTTAGTTGATCAACACCCTGTACAATTTTTGCCTGATATAAATCAATTTTTTTATTACTTCCCTCAATTAATTTAGCTTTTTTAGCATTTTTCAATATATCAAACTCGATCTTAGAGATAATGCTTTCCGGTTCTAAAAACTTAAAGACATAGATAAAATATGGTACTAATGTTATTACAGATAATGTCATTAAAAAAGTAGTTATATTAATCAATGTTAGGGGAATTTTAATATTTCTGCTTATATAAAGGGTTATAACCAGGTTTAGACTTGTTGCCGAAAGCAGAATTAGGTAAAACATGTTTACTTTATCCCGGACAAAAAGATCACTAACACGTGCTGTATATCTATTTGCTGCTAATTCTACAATAATTGCAACTACAGTCATTACGATACCCAGTAAACCAAAGATGATTTCTCCACCTGCATTTGCAAGAAGGTTACCCATAACATGATCAGCGTCTGGATTTTTAATAAGTTTTATCAATTGGGAAAATGAATATCCATCAAAGATAGAAAGGATCATCAACGAAAAAAAGAATAAAATAAGCAGGATTAAAATAATTTTTGAAGATTCTTTATAATGAACTAAATGTAATAATAATTTCTGATAATTCTTTTTTTTCTTCATTTAATTTTCCCTTTTATATCGTAATAAAGTATAAATTATAATTAATAATAAAATTTTAGTCTAGTATTATCTTTTAATAATAATTTTAAGAGATGTTTTGAATAAATTTTAATTTTTTATTGTTTTTTTGACTTAATAAACAATATTCTTTATAATTATTTATATGAATGATCTTGTCAGAGTTTTTTTTACTTTTATTTATGATATAAAAAATAAAATTTTATACAAAATCATAATTTTTTTTATAATTGTATTATTTATTGGATATCTTGGAATTTTATTTTTTGAATATGGACAAAATAAACAATTTGAAAATTTTTTTGATATTTTTTATTTTTTAATTGTAACAATTACAACAGTTGGTTATGGGGATAAATTTCCTCAAACAATTGGAGGAAAGCTTACAACTTTATTTGTAATTATATTTTCAATTTTATTTATTGCTTTATTTTCGGCTATGGCTGCTGCTATTTTTATTGAGAAAAAATTAAAAGAGGAGTTAGGTATGAACTCGTATAATCTTTCAAATCATGTTGTTATCATAGGATGGAATCTCAAAGCTATAAAAATAATTAAAAAGATACAATCGGATAAGAAATTTCTTCATAAAAAAATAGGTATCCTTGCAAATATAGAAAAAAAGCCTATTGATATACCTTTAATTCATTTTGTAAAAGCAACAAATCCTATTCATTCAGATCAATTAGCAGCTATTTCAATAAAGAAAGCAGAAACAATAATTTTATTAGCTGATTATTCTATAAAACAGAATTCTGATGCAATAACAGCAATAAATTGTTTATTAGTTAGAAAATATAATCCAAAAGCAAAAATAGTTACAGAAATGTTAAATCCAAGTTCTAAAGAGTATTTAGAATCTGCTGGAGCTAATTATATTATTGGAGTACCAGAAATAGGCGGGGAATTAATTGGAGAAGTATGTCTTAACAGTAGTAATTATAAGAATCATTTGCAGGAATTGGGGATAACTGTTTAATTTTATAATAATAAAAGACAATAAAAAAAGACAGGCGCTGCACCTGTCTTATAGAGTAATAATATATAATATTAGTATTTAATTAATCAACTGGTGAAAATTCGTCTTTTCCAACACCGCATTCCGGACATGTCCAGTCATCTGGAAGGTCTTCAAATGCTACATTGTCATTTTCAGCAGGATCATAAACATAGCTGCATGCATTACATTGATATTTTTTCATTATTGTTCTCCTTTTTTTATAATTAAATAATTTTTATATCTTCTTTTATTTCTAAAAGTTCTCTTATATGAAGGTTTTCTTCACTGATTATAACATTAATTGCAGGAATATTTCCTTTTGGTGTTAATTCTTTCATGTTTTCATAAAACTTTATTGAGTCTTCTTCTTTTTCTATTGCATAATTTATAGCATCAAGATCACTTTTTATGTTTTCAACGATTTTTTCTGTTTTGTTTTTGTCAAATACTGTTTTTTCTATGAAAGAATGCAGATAAGAGACATATTCATTTTCAAGATGAAATAAGTATTCATTTTCGTCAGGACCGAGTGTTTCTAAAATGTCTTCAAATTTTTTTTGATGTTTTGTTTCGTCATTCTCCAATTTTTGAAAAATTTTATTTAATCCCGGATTTTTAATTTTTTTTGACATTTTATTATAAAAGAGAATTCCCTCTTTTTCAATTTCGATAGCAAACTTCACAATTTCTTGTATAGAATATTTTTCTGCCACTTTTTTATTCTCCAGTATTATTTTTTTTATAACTCAAGATTACAATTAAATATTATAAATTTCAATAATTATTTTAATAAAATTAAAAAAACAAGGAGATTTTTCTCCTTGTTTTTTTATGTTAATTTTAAATAAAAATATTTTAATAGTTATTATTTTTTAATTCAAAATATGCTTGCGGATGTTTACATGCCGGGCATTTATTTGGAGCTTCTTTACCTTTGTGCACATAGCCACATTTTGTGCATTTCCATTCTACTTCAGTATCCTTTTTGAAAACATTGTTTTTATTAATATTATCCAGCAATTTTAAATATCTTTTTTCATGTTCTTTTTCAACTTTTGATATTTGCTCAAAAAGAGCAGCTACTTCATTTAATCCTTCTTCTTTAGCTGTTTGTGCTGCTTCAACATATAATTTTGTCCATTCTTCATGTTCTCCCTCTGCTGCAGCTTTTAAATTATCTTTTGTAGAGCTGATCATTCCGGCTGGGTATGATGCCTGTATTTCTACCATTCCGCCTTCTAAAAATTTAAAGAAATTTTTAGCATGTACTCTTTCGTTTTCTGCTGTTTCTAAAAATAAATTTGAGATTTGTTCATAACCTTCTTTTTTAGCTGCTTTTGCATAAAAAGTATATCTGTTCCTTGCCTGTGATTCACCTGCGAATGCTGCTAAAAGGTTTTTTTCAGTTTTAGTTCCTTTTAAACTCATTTTATATTTCCTCCATTAACTAATTTTATTCATATTTTGACCACAGCAGACGAGTGTTCCGCCTCCTGCTTCTATAACTTTAACTTTATTACCGCAAACTTCACAGAGATAAATTTCTCCATTTTGTGTTGCCATATACTTCCTCCTTTGTTTTTAATTATTTATTTATTAAGGCAATTTTTACATAATCCCTTAAAATAACCATGTACTTCTTCAATTTTATGTCCATCAAAGTATTGCTTTTTAGAAAATTCACAAGCTACATCAATATCAAAAATTTTTTTACAGTCTTTGCAGTAAAAATGATGATGCGGCAGGGAGTCATATTCGTAATTAACTTTATTATCTTCTGAAATTTTAAGTTTTGTAATTTCATTAATTTCTTCAAGTTTATCTAATGTGTTGTATACTGTTGCTAAAGAAATTGTTGGATAGTTTTTTATTATTGCAAGATAAATATCTTCAGCTGTCGGGTGATCTTTAACCTCTTCGAGATAGTTTATTATTGCAATTCTTTGAGGAGTAACTTTAACTCCTTTTTGTTTTAATTTTAAAATTATTGATTCTTTTTTATTCATAGGTTGACACAAATTAAAAAATTGTTTAGAATGATTATAAATTAAGAATAATTATTAGTCAAGTTATTTTTTAATTATTTTTAAGACTTTAATAAAGGTAAAAGAGTTGTTAAAATGAACTGTTAGTTCAAAACATAGTATTTATTTTTTGATTTAAGGAGTACAAAATGTTAAGCAAAGAAATGACAAAAGCATTAAATGAACAAATTATGAAAGAAATTTATTCTGCATATCTTTATCAATCAATGGCAGCATATTCTACGGGCAATAATTTAAAAGGATTTGCGAGCTGGTTTCAAGTACAGGGATTAGAAGAATTTTATCATGCAGAAAAATTTTATAATTATATTTTTGATCAGGGAGAAGAAGTGGAACTGTTTGGTATAGACAAGCCGCCAAAAAATTTTAAGTCCCCTACAGATTTATTTGAGCAGACATTAGCTCATGAAAAAACAGTAACTGCTTCTATAAAATCTTTAGTAGAATTGGCAAAAAAAGAAAATGACGAAGCAACACATATATTTTTACAATGGTTTGTAACAGAACAGGTTGAAGAAGAAGCAATCCCAACAGAAATTTTGGGAAGAATTAAATTAATAGGAGAACAAGGACCCGGTATTTTTATGCTCGATAATGAATTAGGATCCAGAGTATATAATCCCCCTGTAGGAAAAAGAGCTTTTAAATTATTTTTACCTTAATATAAAATAAAAAAAGGCATCTTAAAAGAAGATGCCTTTTTTTTGTGAAAGATTAGTTTCATAATGAATTACTGATTTTTTCTATATTTTAGTGTTTATTAATTTTATAATTTCTTGTTCGTTATATTCTTTAGCAAAATCTAGAGCAGTTTTTCCTGTTTCAGTTTTTATATTAATATTAGCTCCTTTTTCTATTAA
>CAZYID010000005.1:13801-22061 GCA_964646595.1 uncultured Spirochaetales bacterium
TTAATGTATATATTAAGAGTGTCCAATTACCTTTCCCTATTGCATTAATATATATATCTGAAACGTGATCTTTCAAAATATTAACAACATTATTATTATTTAAAATACTGGAAAATTTTTCTTGATGTGTTGATGATACTAAAGCTAAATTATATAAAGAATTATTTGAAGGAAGATTTTTTTTTATAATAATCCAATCTGGATTATTATAAAAAATAGATTCTTTTTTTTGTTTTAAGGAAACCCAGGGAGATAAATCACAAACAGTATCCCCCATATCAAAATCATTACCAGTAAATGTTCCGGGAAAATAAAAATAAATTTTGTTTGTTTTTTTCGATGAATCAATATAATTTAAGGAAAGAGCCAATTGTCCTGTTGATTTATTTTTTAAAAGGTCAACGTTGTCCGGATAAGCATTATTAAGTAAATCAAATAATTCTTTTTTAGTAGTTTTATTTATTTCAATCTGATTCCAATTCGTTTTTATTTCATTCTTTGTATATTTTTTTATATTAATTATGTTTTTT
Source organism: uncultured Spirochaetales bacterium (assembly GCA_964646595.1). Classification (GTDB taxonomy): domain Bacteria; phylum Spirochaetota; class GWE2-31-10; order GWE2-31-10; family JAFGQB01; genus CAZYID01. The sequence continues at coordinate 14,332 of CAZYID010000005.1, forward strand.
TTATATTTTGACTGTTGATATACTTCATAACCACCATCACTTAAAAGATTAATTATTCCGTTTTCTCCTACAAGATGTCCTGCTCCGACTACAACAAAGTAATTTTTAGTATCCTTAAGATAGGTTTTTATTTTGTTTGCCATATTTACATTTCTTTGATTAATTATTATCTCGTTAAGATCTTCTAAATCAGGATTTTCAATATATATTTTTTTAAAGTAATCATCTATAGACTTATGATCTCCTTTTTTCCACCAGTTTAATAAATTTTCTAATTCTTTTTTTAACTTTGAACTATCTTCTAATACTGATTCCAGAAAAGATTTTTGAATATATTTTGGAAGACTATTCAGCAGATTCAATTGATAATTTATAGATTCTAAACCTAATATTTCTTTTTTGTCATTTTTATTTCTATTTAAAAAATAATTATCTATTCCTAATTCTGGTTTATAATTAAGATCAGATATTCTTAGATTAACAATTGTTAAAGCTGCCAGCCATGGTTTCATTTTATTTAATACATCAATATTAATGTTTAAATCATATTCTTTTAAAGTGTCTTTTAAAGTGTTAAATAGATCTTTTGAAATATTATTTTTTAAATTATTCCCTTTTGGGTAGGTCCCTATATCTAATGTTAATTTTTGTATCTTAGATATGTTTTTATCACTTATGTTTGTTTCTAGAACTAAATATTGAGAGTCATTAAACGCATCTTCAATAGTATTGTCTAGGGGGTACAATTTGTTATTAGCGACATGAATAGATCCCAATAAATAAACAGTGTTTCTTTCAGAGTTTATTTTCCATAAAAATACTTTATCTTCATTATTGTTTGTTGTGGATTTTGTTTTTTGTAAATTTTTTGGATATAGATTTGTTAAGATAAAAAGAAAAAAAGATAATAATAAAAAGGCTTTAATAAATTTTTTATTCATTAAAAAAACCTCCTTAATGGATTTTTTAAGCTATAATGAATTACTGATTTTTATTGTAATATCATTTAAGCTCTTTTCATCAGGAATATATTTAATTTTAATTTGCTCCATTGTATCAAAACCAATTTCTTTTAAAATATCTTCAACCTGTCCTATGGACTGCCCGCCCCAGCCATATGAACCAAAAGCAAGGCCGGTTCTATTTTTTGGAGCAAGTCCTTTTAAATATGTAAGAAATGCTGAAACAGAAGGTAAAATATTATTATTAAGAGTAGGTGAGCCAACGCAAATATATTTTGCATCAATAATTTTTGTCATGATATCAGAAATATGCATTACTTGTAAATTGAATAATTCGGATTTAATTCCTTTTTCATCAAATGCATTATAAATTGCATGAGCAATTTTTTCTGTGGAATGCCACATTGTATCATAAATAATTACTGCTTTATTTTGTACTTCATTATTTGACCATTTTATATATTCTTTTACTATCTTTTCAATATTTGAACGCCAGATAATCCCATGACTTGGAGCAATAACTTCAATGTCAAGCTTAGATGCTTCTTCCAATTCTTTTTTAACCATTGAACCGTATGGAAGAACAATATTTGCATAATATTTTTTTGCTTCATCTAATATAATATCTAGAGGATATTCATTATCAAAGCGTTCGTAAGTTGCAATATGCTGACCAAAACCGTCATTAGAAAAAAGAATTTTATCTTCAGGGCAGTAAGCAACCATATTGTCAGGCCAATGCACCATTGGAGTATTAATGAACTGTAGAGTCCTTTTTCCAATTGTAATAAAATCTCCGCTTTTAACTGATTTAAAATCCCAATCTTCCCTGTAATGAGCTTTTAACCCTTCTTCACCTTTTGGAGAACAAATGACTTGTGCTTTTGGGCAATATTTCATTAATTTTGGAAGTCCGCCGGAATGATCCATTTCAACATGATTAGATATAATTATATCTATTTTTGATGGATCAATAATTTTTGATATACGCTCCATCATTTCATCATATAAATAGTGTTTAACTGTATCTATTAAAATGATTTTTTCATCAACAATTAAATATGAGTTATAAGTAGAACCTCTTTGAGTAACATAGCCATGAAAATTTCTTAAATCCCAATCAATTCCACCTACCCACCAGATGTTTTCTTTAATTTTTACAGGCTGCATAAACAACTCCTTAAATAATATAATAAAGACTAAAAATATTTTTTATAAAATTATATCCTGGGAGGACAGGCATCTCGTCTGTCTTACCGAAGATGACTTTATCTGATGTTTTTTATTAAACATCTTTTTAAAAATATATTTAATAAAATTATTTGCTTGGTACAATATAAAGATCTTTGTAACTATTTGCAATTGTAAAATAATTCATCCTAACTAAGACTTCATCATTAATGCAAAGTATGTTAATCGGATAAGTTAAATAACTGATACCTTTATTAAAACCAAAACTAATTTGGAATTTAAAAACTTTTTTTTGTTCAACGTTTTTATACCAGTATACTCCGGATCTTTTATTCCCAAGAGGATCAATTATATTACTCATATGTCTGCTGTCAACTAATGTATTCCATGTTTTACCTGTGTCGTTTGAATATTCGAGTAATGCCGGAAAACCGTTTGTTGGATCGAGTTTTGGGTCAAAGAATTCCTTGTCTGTTTCTTTTTTTAAAAATGGTTTTTTGCTGTTTATTTCCATTTGTTTTTGGATAGAATACTTAATAAAAGTTTTAATAAAAACCGGATCAGGTATTATTCTATAATAAGTATTGTTTTTATCTTTTGTATATAATACCGGGCTGTTTGTCCGCATTCCGGTCCATTTTTTAAAAATCATCCAAAAATTATATTCATATAAAAAGTTATCTGATTTTTTTTCTTCATACCAAAGATCTTCCCACTGGATAGCATTTAGATATTGAAGTTTTGAAATACCTTTATAAATATTTTCAAAATTAGTTTCATCTATAAATTTAACTTCTTTTTCAATATTATTAAATGTAATTAATCTATTATTTTTTTCTGAAATAATCTGATAATCTTCAGGTTTTAATTTCGATAATACTTTAACATATTCATTAAGATATTGCTGCGGGATATAATTATCCAACAGCGCTTGTCTGTAAAGTGATGATTTTTTGAATTTATCACTAAACATTTCTTTATAAAAACCAAGAGGATAAATTGGTGATCCATAGACTTCATTGTTATTCTTCCATAATACAACCGGTACAGGGACACTGGATTTTATCCATGTTTTCCCTTTGTCTTTTGAATAGAATAATCCGCTTTTCAAATCAGGATTTTTATTTTCATAAAAGTATTCATAGCTTTTTTTTGAAAGAAAAGAATTTGTTTCATCTTTATGCTTCAATGATGCAAAAAGAATATCTGTTGAGTTGTCATAATAACCGGAAATATATTCAATTTTAAATGCAGGATCTTGATCTGTTTTTATCGGGTAAGTTTTCCATTTTTTCCCCCAATTTTGTGAAATTGATATTTTATCATTAGTTATTATAATAATTTCTTCATTTTCATTTATATAAACATCTCTAATTTTAACATTTTCTATATCAAAAAAAATATTTTTTGATTCCCATTTTATTCCATTGTTTTTTGACAATAGTATATATGGACCTAATGTAATAATAATTTTATCTGGATTTACAGGTGATACTGCAAAATGATGAAAATATCTTGAAGGATCTTTTTCTATTATTTTTTCTTTACTGTTTTTATCTTCTTCTTCTTCAGAATAACCGTACATTTCATCAAGAAGTGAGAGTTTGAAAAATTGTGTTCTAAATGTTATTCCATTGTCTTCTGTCCTTAATATCCCAATTTTTGGATAACTTATACATATAAATAAAGTGTCGTTTTCAGGATGAATAAATGTTGCTTCAACAATACTTTTATCACCTTTTAAAGGAATACCAATTGCTTTAAATTTATAGCTTAAATCAAATTCTCTGACATTTTTTTTGTTTTCATCGTCAATAAATACTCTATCGTTGCTTCCAAACTGTATTGTAGTACAACTTAAAATAAAAAAAACAGAAAAAAAACATAGAACTTTTTTTATTATCATAGTATTATTTCCTTTAATTATTGCTATTTATAAATTTTGCATATAATACAAAAATTTTTAATAAAGGTGAAGACTAATTAGAAGATTAATTACACTTTTTTTATTAATAATTATTTTATCCTGCCATTCAAATGAAATAAAAAAAGTAAAGGCTGAAATTAATAATAAAATTTATACTTTTGAAGTTGCATTAACAAGAGAAGAAAAACAGAAGGGGCTTATGTTTAGGAAAAAGCTTTCAAGTAATAATGGAATGCTTTTTGTGTATAAAGACAAAAGAACATTAAGTTTTTATATGAAAAATACTCTGATCCCTTTGGATATTGCTTTTATTGATGAGTATTTTAGAATTATAAATATTGAAGAAATGGACCCCTTAGATGAAACTTCTATTATTTCTAAAAAAGAAGCACAATTTGCTTTAGAAGTAAATAGAGGCTTTTTTGAGAAAATTGGATTAAAAGAGGGTGATATTATTAAATTTATTACACCTATTCCTTTTATTGACTAAAAAAAAGTAATAATCTAACAAATAAAATTTTTTAAAAAAATGATTTAAAAATAAAAACCTTTAAAATTTAGGAGAATAAATTTAAAATATTAAAGAGTATTTTATAGATTTTTACTTGATAGTTATATACAATGAATAATAATTATAAAAATAGTTCTGAAATTAATCATTTAAATACAATTCTTGAAAAACTAGAAAAACTTAATCAAATAAAAGATATTCACTCTTTAATAAATAGTATTTTAGAAGAAACTCGTGAAATTACTCATGCAGATGCAGGATCAATATTTATTAAAGAAAATAACAAATTAAAATTTGCTTATGTTCAAAATGACACTCTCTTTAAAAATGACATACTCTGCAATAAATACATATATTCTAATCGTGAAATACCCATTGATGAAACATCTTTAGCCGGACATGTTGCTTTAACCGGTCAGCCTCTTATGATTAAAGATGCATATAATATTAGCAAAGATAATCCATATTCATTTAATCCGTATTTTGATCAAATTTCATCTTATAAAACTGTTTCTATATTAATTATTCCTTTAAAATTTCATAAAAATGAAATAATTGGAGTATTAGAACTGATTAATGCAAAAAACATGAAAAATGAAATTATTCCGTTTTCAGAAAAAGATAAATTATTTGCCGTTCAGTTTACCTATTATGTGACTGTTGCATTAGAACGTGCAATTATGATAAGAGATCTGGTGCATAGAATGATAAAACTATCCCAGCTTAGAGATCCGGAAGAAACACAGGAACATGTAAACAGAGTTGGAGCTATTGCTATTGAAATTTATCAAAAATGGGCGGAAAATCATTCTGTAATAAAGGGAGAGATAGAAAATTATAAAGATGTGTTGCGAATAGGAGCTATGCTGCATGATATTGGTAAAGTTGGTATTTCTGATATAATTTTAAAAAAGAAAGGACCTTTATCAAAATCAGAATATTGTACAATGCAACAGCATTCTATTATGGGAGCTCAATTATTTTTAAATGCTGATTCTGACTGGGAAAAGATGGCAGAAGAAATAACATTAAACCATCATGAGAAATGGGATGGTTCCGGGTATCCCGGTAAAATTGAAAATTTGACTGAAGAACCTATTAAATTTGGTAAAGGGAAAAAAGGTGCAGAAATTCCACTTTCTGCACGAATTGTAGCGCTTGCGGATGTATATGACGCATTATTCAGTAAAAGAACATATAAAGATCCATGGGAAGAAGATAAAGTTTTATATTATATTAAAGAACAATCAGGCAAACAATTTGATCCTGAAATAGTAAATATTTTTTTTGAAATTTATGACACTATAAAAGCAATCAGATGCAAATGGGAATAATTTTAGGAATTTATTTTTAATTTTCTTAATAAATATTTTAATGCGCCGTCATTATTATTATCTTTTTCAGTAATATTTTTTACATGCTTTAATAATTTTTTATCACCGTTTATCATTCCTACACCATGTCCTGATTTTTTAATCATTTCAAGATCCGCTTGACTGTCACCAATTGAGATTGTTTGTTTTAAAGGAATATTAAGAATTTTTGAAACATATTTAATGGTATTGCCTTTGTTTATTTTTTTATTATTTAAAACAATAAAATTAAATCCGGCATTTTTAATTGAAAGAAATTTATTGTAATTTTTAGATAATTCATTGTAAATATTTTTTAAACATAATGGTTTTTCAATTATTAAATGAATTCCGGATATTTTTTTATTATAAGAATAATCTGATATAAATTTTGGAGATAGAGATTTTTGATAATAACAGGTTAATGGATTTTTTGAAAAACGTGAAATATACACCTCATTTTTTGTATAAATATTTATAATAATATTTGGATTATTATAAATATTAAGTAATTCTTTTAACATTTTTTTTTCAATGTAATTAATTTTTTCAATTTTTTTTGTTTCAGCATTATAAATTATTCCGCCGTCTAATGCAGCAATATAACAAAACGGAATATCTTTAATTATTAAAAGAATATTATTTAAAGTTCTACTGGAAATAATTATACACTTAATATCATTTTTAATTATTTTTTTTATACATTTTTTTGAATAATTTGAGATTTCCATATTATTATTTAGGAGAGTTCCATCTAAATCAAATGCAATTAATTTATAATAATTTAATATGTTTTTATTATTAAACATCCAGTCTTACATGAACACCTTTATTATCCATATATTTTTTTAAGTCCATTATGTCAATTTCACCAAAGTGAAATACACTTGCAGCAAGTAAAGCACTTGCGCAACCATTTTTCACTGCAGAGACAAAATGTTCTTTTTTCCCGCCGCCACCAGAGGCAATCACCGGGATATTAACGCAAGATGTGACTTTTTTTAGTAGTTGGTCATCAAATCCTTCTTTGGTTCCGTCTCTGTCCCAGCTTGTTAATAGAATTTCTCCAGCGCCAAGCTCTTCTGCCTTTTTACACCAGTTAACAGTTTCCAACTCTGTTTCTTTGCGTCCTCCATAAATAAAGACTTTATCAACACCATTCACATTTTTTGAGTCTACTGCAACAACTATGCATTGACTTCCAAAATTTTTTGCTCCTTTGGTAATTAAGGATGGTTCAAGGACAGCTTGAGTATTTATTGATACTTTATCAGAACCTGCTTGTAATATTTCATTCATATCATCTACAGATCTTATTCCTCCGCCAACAGTAAAAGGAATGAATGTTACTTCACTAACTTTTTTTATTAATTCTACCATTGTCTTTCTTTTATCTGAACTTGCTGTAATATCTAAAAATACAAGCTCGTCTGCTCCAGCTTCAGAATATCTCTGTGCACTTTCAACCGGATCTCCGGCATCTTTAAGATTTAAAAAATTAATACCTTTTACAACTCTTCCCTTGTCAACATCTAAACACGGGATTATTCTAATTTTTAGCATTAACAATCCTTTTTTTTAAAATTATTAAACTAATTTTGAAAAAGCTTAATAGCTTTTTTTAAATCAATTTTTCCTTCATAATATGCTTTTCCAATAATAGCACCAATCATACCGGAATCTACAAATTTTTCTGCACGTGACAGATCATTTATACTTGAGACGCCTCCGGAAAGAATTACTTTTAATTTTGTTTTTAAAATAAAATCTTTTGTGTCTTCAATATT
>CAZYID010000005.1:22161-36432 GCA_964646595.1 uncultured Spirochaetales bacterium
ATTAAAAAATCTATTTCTGCATTTATTAATTCTTTTACATCATTTTCAGTTCTTATTCCACCGCCGGTTTCAACTGTAAGACCTGTTTCTTTTTTTATTTTTTTTATAATTTCTCTGTTTTTAGAAATACCGCTTTTTGCACCATCAAGATCAACAATATGAATTCTTTTTGCGCCCATTTTTTTAAAATTAAAAGCAGTCTCTAAAGGGTCATTAGTATATTCTTTTTTTTTATTAAAATCCCCTTCTGTCAGCCGGACACATTTACCGTTTATCAAATCAACTGCAGGTATTATTAGCATTTTTTATCCTGATATGAATATTTATTTTAAAAAAGATATTAATAAAATTATTTTATAGATTAGTAAAGTGTTTTATAAGAAATTTCAATTGTTGATTGGGGACAGAGTTCATGGAAACAAGGGGCTTTTAGCCTCTTGTTAGTTGCAATGGGTCAAAGACCCATTGTTTCCTTAATGGAAATATAGGGACAGAGCTTTTTATTATTATAATTATTGTGAATGATTAATCATGGTAATTTCTGAATGATTTTATTTGCTTTTTTATTTAAAGTCGTGCTATATTAAAAAATAGCATTTAAATTAAATACTGACAGTGTTATCATAAGGTTGATAGGCTTTTTTTAAATGTTTATTATTAATAAAAAAGTAATAGTAATAAAAAAGTCAACTTGGAATAATAATAGATATTTCAACAATTATATTTAAGAAGGGAAAAATAATAAATTATGAACGATAATAAAAAAACACAAATAGTAGTAGTCGGTGGTTCTATAGGAGGATTAACGGCAGCAAAAAGAGCAAGAAGGATAAATGAGTTAGCTAAAATTACAATTGTTGAAGAGTCTGATTTTTTAAATTTTCCAATTTCTGCTTTACCTTTTTATGCAAGCAGTAATATTAAGAAAATTGAAACAGTATATGATAAAAATGAAGAAGAACTGGAAGATATATACAATTTTCAAATTTTAAAAAATCACAGAGCTATAGATATTGATAGAAAAGAAAAAAAACTTATTGTCAAAAATCTTTCTACAGAGAAAAACATTGAAATACCATATGATAAACTAATTATTGCATGCGGAGGTAAATTTACTTTACCTAAAATAATTCAAAAAAAAGCAAGTAATGTATTTACAATGAATCATCTTCAGGATGCAGTAAATATCAGGGAGTACATTGAAAAAACTTCTGCAAAAGAGATAATTATTATTGGTTCAAATTATTATAGTTTAATAACCGCTGATAATTTTATTAAAAAGGGATTTAATGTTACTCTTATTGATAAAAAATTGGTTGGATTAAAAGAGCTTGATTATGAATTTAATTATATTTTAAGAGAAGAGTTGAGTAGAAAAGGAGTGCGGATTTTTAATAATTCTTCAATTAAAAAATTTATTAAAAACGATAAACTTAAAATAAGTAAAATAGAATTAAATAATGAAAGAAAAATTAGTGCGCATTTAATTTTATTTTTTAATAATTATACGCCTAATATTGTTTTGGCAAAAAAATCTTCTCTTGATATGAGTGATGCAGAAAAAATCAAAGTTAATTACAAAATGCAGACAATAGATCCAGATATTTTTGCTGTTGGGAGTATTGCGGAGTCATATAATCGAATTACAAATTTACCCGAATCTTATCAAATGATGGTTCCTGTTCAAATTCAAGCTAGAGTAGCAGGAACGGTTGCTGCCGGGATTGATCTTATTTATAAAGGTGCTGTTAATTCTAAAATTATTAAAATTCAAGACTTCATAATTGGCAGTACCGGTTTAAGTCTTCAAACATTAAATAAGGTTGGGATAGATGGATTTTCTATTACTTTATTTTCAGGGGATAATGAAAGATATCAGCCAGGTAGAGATAATTTTCATATTAAGCTTATTATAAAAAAAGATGATAAAAGAATTTTAGGTGCTCAAATATGCGGGAAAAGCAGTAAAGTTGATAAAAAACTTGACTTGCTTGCTACTGCTATTTTTTCTAATATGACAATTGATGATTTACAATCAATTGATTTGAGTTTTACCCCCGAATTAAATAGTTCAAGAAGTCCAATTAATACTTTGGGAATGATTGCTTCAAATAGGTTTTATAAACTGACAGAAGTAATAACTATAAATGATATACTTTTAGAAAGTAAATTATTTATTTTAGACATAAGAAATAAAAATGAATATATGAAGTCTCATATTGAAGGATCAACCTGGATACCTCTTAATGAACTAAGAAAAAGATTAGATGAATTGCCAAAAGATATCAATATTTATATCTGCGGACATGTAGGTATTCGAGGATATATTGCTGAGAGATTATTGAAAGGGAATGGGTTTAAAAATGTTTTTAATATTGAGGGTGGAATTACAGCAATTAAATTAATAGAAAATATGAGCTAATTATATTTAAAAAAAGGAGAAAAAAAATGAAAAAATATTCAAAAGATCATGAATGGATTGAAGTTAACGGGAACATAGGCACTATTGGAATAAGTGATTATGCTCAGGAGCAGCTGGGAGATGTTGTTTTTGTATCATTATTAGTAGGAATTGATGATGATGTTTTAAAAGGAGATGAAATAGCAGAGATCGAATCCGTTAAAAGTGTAAGTCAGGTATATGCTCCAGTTGATGGAAAAATTGTTGAATTTAATAAAATTTATGAAGATGAGTCAAAATCCGGTATTCTTAATGAACAGCCATATGGAGAAGGCTGGATAATAAAGATAGAAATATCTAATGCAAGTCAATTAGATGATTTGATGGACGATGCTCAATATCAAGAATTTATTAAGACTTTATAAAACTATGATAAATAATAATTCGGAGAATAAATTTTTTTTAAATAAATATAAGAATCAAAAAAAAAGCGATTCTTTCCAGAATACAGAAGAAGAAAAAGAAAAAAATATATTAAATAATAAAAATGAAAAAAATGTCAATAAAATTGTTTTCGAAAAATTAGAAATTAAAGATCAGAAAGAACACCGTCCATTACTTCCTAAAAAAAGATTAGCAGCTTTATATTTTATATATATAGGTGTAGAAACTGCTTCAAAACTTATCAAACAATTCACGGAACAAGAAATATTTAAAATAATAGTTGAATTGTTAAATATTGAAGAAATAACAGAGAATGATATTAATCAGATCACAAAAAATTTTGGGAAAGTAAAAAAAGATAATTTAAAAGATTTTAAAAATAACAAAGAGTTTGCAAGAAGTTTACTGCAAAAGACTTTTGGTATTGAAAAAGGTTCAAAGGTTTTTATAAAATGCATTGAAGAAAAAGAAGAAAATGAAAAATCATTTTCGTTTTTAAATCAATTTAAACCTAAAGTTGTAGCAGATATTATTTCAAAAGAGTCTGATATGGTAAGTTCAATAATATTAAGCATGATGGATTCGAAACTTGTTGCAAAAGTTGTAAGTTTATTACCAAAATACCGGACAATTGATATTCTTAAAAATATTTCTAGAAAAACTGAACTTCAACCTGAAGTTTTGGAGACAATAAAAAATAAAATAAAACAAAAAGTGGAAAATTTGCCGGCTAATGCCAAAGTGGAAAACGTAGGAAAGGATAAACTGATTGATATTTTAAGGTTTTCAGATTTTGAGAAAGCAACAAAAATTATTGATGATTTAGAAAGAACTAATCCGGAACTTGCTGAAGAATTAAGAGAAAATTTATTCACATTTAATGATATTCTTAAAATTCCTAAAAAAAGTTTAAGTTATGCATTAACAGATTTAGATGACCAGGAAATAGCTTATATTTTAAAAGGCGCTTCAGATGAACTTAAAGAAAAATTTTTTGTTTCTTTAACAAGGAAAAGAAGAGATATTATTAAAGAAGAAATGAATTTTTTGGGGAAAGTAAAGAAAAAAGATGTTGATGAAAAGCGTAAAATGTTTGTTGATTTTTTAAGAGAACTTGAGGAAAATGAAGATATTATCATAAATCCAGATGATGAAATCTATGTTGAATAAAATGGAATAATACAAATCTAAAATTTTTTATTATAATATTTAAAATTTCAATAATAATTCAAAGAAAATATTGACTATTATTTAGTTGTATGATACAACTATTGTTAGCGTCAACTATATGAGATCAATAATGGATAATAAAACTTTAAATAAATTTCGATCAAAATTACGTGTTTTAGAAGATGAGATTTCAAAACAAATAAAAGAAGATTCAACTTGTTGTGGAATAACTTTAAGTCAGTGTCATATGTTATTAGAACTTGATAGTATAAAAGAAGCATCAATAATTGAACTTGCTCGTATTATGGAGCTTGATAAAAGCACATTAAGCAGAGTTGTTGATGGAATGGTTAATATTGGCTTACTGAATAGAATAATTAATTCAGATGACCGCAGATATATTAAAATAAGTTTAACTGAAAATGGTAGAAAAGCAGCAGAAACGATTAATCGCCTGTGTAATAATTATTATGAAAATTTATTTAATAATATTCCGGAAGAAAAACATAAAATGATAATTGAAAGCATAGAATATTTAGGAAATGCAATGCGGACAATAAGGAAAAATAAGAATAACGGCTGTCATAAGGAGAATAATAATGGATAAAAATAATTTTTTAAAAAAAGAGATTAAGAATAATTTTTGTTGTAATTCTAAAAAAGAAAATTGCTTCATTGATTTTATTAAAATAAAGGATCAAATTATTCCAAAGATTTCTACAGAATTAAAAGTTCATGATATTATTTCAGGATGGTTAGTCAGATGGAATATAAAGAGAATGAATTATAAATTAAATCCTGGATTATATGCTATTGGTAATCCGGATAAAGAATCATTCGTTTTTGTTACAGCTAATTATAAACTTACATTTGATAAATTAAGGAAAGAATTAACAGGATTAAATGCCTGGATTTTAGTTTTAGATACAAAAGGCATAAATGTCTGGTGCGCTGCCGGAAAGAGAACTTTTGGAACACAGGAGTTATTAAAAAGAATTCAAGAAGTAAAATTAAAAGAAATAGTTAATCATAGAAAATTAATATTACCTCAACTTGGAGCCCCTGGAATATCAGCTCATATAATAAAAAAAGCAAGTGGATTTATTGTTAATTATGGGCCTGTAAGAGCAAAAGATATTAAAGAATATTTAGAAAATAAATTTAAAAAAAATGAAAACATGAAAAAAGTAACATTTAACATAATTGAAAGAATAGCTGTAATACCAGTGGAAATAGTTAGTGCTTTAAAATTTATTTTAATTATATTAGGAGTTTTATTTGTTTTAAATGTAATCAAATATCATAGTATTAATATAAATTTTTTATTTGAGTCTATTTTTTTTATTGGGGCTGTATTTGCAGGTTGTGTTTTTATGCCAATATTACTTCCATATATCCCTGTTAAATCTTTTGCATTAAAAGGTTTTATTATCGGATTAATCTGGGCATTATTAGTAAGTATTTTTAAAGAAATAACCATTATCAATATAATAACAAATATATTGCTTTTAACATCGATTTCATCTTTTTTTGCTCTTAATTTTACAGGAACAAGTACATATACTTCAATTTCAGGAGTAAAAATCGAAGTGAAAATCGCAACACCTATTATTATTATTTCTCTTATTAGCGGATTATTTTTGAAGGTACTAATTAATTTAAATGTTATTAATTAAAAGTGAATGGACTGACGAGATGCCTATCCTATCAATGTTAGGATGTTAATTTAAATTTTAGCAAAATAGAGATTATTTTAGGAGACTTAAAAAATGAAATTAAAATATCTGAAGAATGTAACTACATTATCACTAGATAAAGAAAAATGCATTGGCTGCGGTATGTGTATAGAAGTATGCCCTCATAATGTATTTAAAATGATTGAAAAAAAAGCTGTTATTGATGATAAAGATGCATGTATGGAATGCGGCGCATGCAGTAAAAATTGTCCTGTAGATGCTATTTCTGTTAGAGTTGGTGTAGGATGTGCAGCAGCAATTTATAAAGGAATATTAACTAATTCTGAACCAACCTGCGGCTGTTCTGATAATAATAGCTCATGCTGTGGGTAGAATTTACTAAAAAATATAAGCTCTGTACCTAATTTAAAAACCAAGTAGAATTATTTCTCTTTCTAACTTAATTTTTTTTTCTTCATAGACTTTTTTTTCAATTTGTTCAATTAATTTTTTTACATCTTCTGCTTTTGCTTTATTTGTATTGATAATAAAATTACCGTGATTTTTAAAAACTTCTGCATCTCCTATCCGAGTACCTTTTAATCCTAATTCATCAATAACTTTACCGGCAATTATTCCTTTTTCATGATTATTTTTAAAGATACATCCTGCAGAAGGATAATTAAATTGCTCTTTTGATTCTCTATCATAAATATTATTTTTATAATCATTTTTAATTTTTTTTATATCACCCTTTTTTAATTCAAGATTAATACTATATATAAATAAATCCGGGTTTTTTTTAAAACAACTGTTTTTATATGAAAAATTTAATTCATTTTTTTGCAAATTATAAGTTTCACCATTTTTTTTAATTACTTTTACTGATTTAACAATATCACTCATTTCATTTCCATATGCTCTTGCATTCATAAAAACAGCCCCGCCAATTGTACCAGGAAGCCCGCTTGTGAATTCTAATCCGGATAAACTGCGTTTGATTATTTTTTTATTTAATTTTTTAAATAAAATTCCTGCTTCAGCAATAACATTTTTTCCGGAAATTTGACATTTATTTAACTTTTTTGTTGATATAATAATACCTTTAAGTCCTTTATCAGAAAATAAAATGTTTGATCCTCCGCCAATTATATGAATATCCAGTAAATTGTCATTAGCAAATTTTAAGGCATTCAAAAATTGTGACATAGAATTGGGAATACAAAAGTATTGTGCTTTTCCGCCAATTTTAAATGTTGATAATTTATGTAAATTGTATGATTTATAAATTTTGAGATTTTTCATGTATTTTATTTAACCTTGTTAAAATGTTTATTTCTTTATAATTTTTTTCTTGTTTGATAATAAATATTTTTATTTTAGATTTTAAAAAATCATATTCCTTTTCTGTGATTTTTTTTTTGCTTAATTCTTTTTTTAAATATTTTCTTTCTAAATATTCTATAAAAGAATTAATTAAAAATTGTTTTTGAAAAATAGATAATTTATTCATGTTTTCATATGAATTTTTAATATAAAATAGATTTACTTCCGGTAATATAACATTAAGAAAAAATTTTAATAATTCTTTATTCCTTCTTTTATCATCTTTTGAAAAATATGTATTTATCTCTTCTTCGAGTAGATTGTCAATTAATTCAATGATTTTTTGTTCTTTGGTTTCGGTTAATTTAAAGTCTACCAGATCTTTTAAAATAACTTCAAAAATTAACTCTCTCAATTCTACTGTTTTATATGTAAAAAGATCAATATTAATAATTTTAATTATTTTTTTTGTTTCGGTCTCTATTTTATCTATGATTTTTTTTTCTAAAGTTTCATCTTTTACATGGAATTTTTCATTCTCTTTTGACTTTTCAATGATAATTTCTTTTTTATTTTTATTATGTTTTTTATTTTCTTTTTTAAAGATACTTTCATCAATTTCTTTTTTTAATTCAAGAAAAAATGGATCTTTGTTTTCTATTGCTGGTTTTTCTAAAAATACCTTTTCAGGATTATCACTATTATTTTTTTGATATTTTTCAATAATGTTTTTAATTAATTCTTCTCTTGATTTCATAGCAGTTTCTTAAGTAAAAGATTTATTATCTTATAATATTTTAAAAAAAATGTCTTTTAGTATATTAATAATTTATTATTTTTTTGTATGTTGTAAAGATTATCTAAAAAAGATATATAACAAATTTTATTAGTTTTTTTTTACTATTTTTTAATTTTATTTCTAAATTTAAATAAATTTTATATAATTATTATAGAAGATTTAATAGATATTACAAAATTTTGTTATTTTTAATTAATGGAGTATTGATATGAAGTATATAGTTTTTATCATAATGCTTGTTTTTTATCCAATCTGCTTTCTTTTTCCAGTAAATGTAGTTAATATTTATCCTGTTGAAAAAATGCAGACTGCAGGGATTTATGTAAAAAAAGGAGAGGTATTAAAATTTGAAGTTACCGGGCAGTGGAGCTTATGGAATAAATATAAGCCTGTTGGAGGAGAAGGTCATCAATTTATTGCTAATGAATTTGGAAATTGGGGAGCATTATTAGGAAAAATTGGTAATGGGGAACCCTTTATAATAGGTAACGGCAGGGAGATTACAAGTGAATATGAAGGAGTATTATATTTATTTCCTAATAAAGGAATTTATAAAACTGAAAATCACAGCGGAAATCTAACAGTTTCAATAGAAGGCGGTTTAAATATACAGGATTTTAAAAATCAACTATCAAGTTCCGGGAATAAATATTCATTAAATGCTAATGATAAAATTATTATTACAGATTTATATATAGAAGCAGGAGAAAAATTAGAAATATATGCCTTTGGAGAATGGACAATGTGGGATGGAATTTATTCTGAAGTTAGTGCAGAAGGTCATGACTTTACTGCGGACGGAGTTCCATGGGGTAAATTGTACGGAGGAATAGGTGCTTCATATGGGGAATTTTTAGAAATATTTCCTGTTGGGGAAAAAACTCAGTATGTTGCATCTAAATCAGGAGTTGTTTCTCTTTTTCCTTATTTAAATAATTTTTCTTCGAATGAAAAAGGTGTTTTAGACATATATATAATTGGAGGACGAAAAGCATCAAATAGTGATATTGAAAAAACAGATAATTTAATTAGACAAAAAACAGAAGCGCAAGTTTTAGCTAGAATTAATGAAATTAGAATTATTGCATCATTACCTAAGCTGGACATAGATCCAGTTCTTTCTAAAAGTGCTTCGGACCACGCAAAATATTTAGTTTTAAATAATAAATTTGCTCGTGAAGAAGACAGCAGAGACCAATATTTTACAGGAGCAAATTTAAAAGATCGTCTTGAAAAACTTGGGTACACTAGAAAAGCTAGAGAGATGTTTTGTCAGGCTGAAAATCCAATTTCTGCAGTAGATTTATTTATGAATACAGTTTATCATAGATTAAGATTATTAAATCCTGATTTAAAATATTTTGGATATGGAACCTATAAATTAAAAGAAAAAGAAATTCATGTTTTTGACTTTGGATATTTAAAGGAAAATGAAGAAAAATTTAATTGGGATGTGATTATTTATCCTGCTAATAATTTTACTGATGTCAAAACAAGCTGGTCCGGAGAGGAAAATCCAAATCCATTTCCTTTTGGAACACAAAAACCATTAGGTTCTCCTGTTACAATTAAATTTAAAGAAAAAATAAACAGTATTATAAGTGCAGAATTAGTAGATGAAACGGGAAACAGGATAAATTCATTTATAATAACTCCGGCAAATGATATAAATAAAAAAAATTTTAATGCAGTAATCATTGTTCCAAAAGAGGTTTTAAAAAACAATTATAGATATGTTGTTAAAATTAAGGCAAATATTGGAGAAAATATTGAAAAGGATTATAGCTGGTCATTTATTACAGAAATGGGAAAGTAGAAGTTATTCATTAATAATAGTACCAAAAGAATCAACAAGCCAAACTGTTGTTAATCCTTTTTCGATATAAAGACACAATTCTTTATCTTTTTTAGAATTAAAAGAATTAAATTCCCCTTGAAAATCTATTGCGATATCATAGATTCCTGTTGGTAATCCCTGTATTTCATATACTTGATTATTTCCAATATCAATACTTTCAGCAGTAGGGAAAAACTCTCCCTCTGGTGTAACCCAAACAAATTCAATTGTTTTATTAGAATTGTTTACAATGCGGAAGTTTCCATAATGTGAGCTTTTAAATATATCTTTACAGCCGGAAAAAATAAAAAATAGTATTAAAATGAGGGGAATAAACTTCTTCATTGTGGGATTTATTATATCACTAATTCTTAAAAAGACAATTAAAATTTAAAATTTGTAAAAAATTTTAAATTTTAATAAAATCTTTTTGTTCTTAAAAGCTTTTTTCTCTTTTTTCTTTCTAATTTCTTTTTTCTTTCATGTTTTTCAACAGCTGGTTTTGCAAAATATCTTCTTTTTTTTACTTCAAGAAGAATGCCTTCTCTGTCTACCAGTTTTTTGAATTTTTTAATTGTTCTTTCAATGTCTTCGCCATTATTTGAATATATTTCAGCCAAGATAAATTCTCCCTTTTTTTTATTTAAATTAATCAAGTTATAAGTTATTTATTATCCAAAGAAGTGTTACTGATTTCTATATACAATTCTTCCTTTAGTCAAATCATAAGGAGACATTTCAACAACAACAGTATCTCCCGGAACAATACGGATATAGTATTTTCTCATTCTTCCTGAAAGTTGAGCTAAAATTTCATGCCCGCTTTCAGTTTTAACTGTAAACATTGCATTGGGTAATGCTTTAATAACTTTTCCTGTTACTTCAATTGGTTCTTCTTTTGCCATAACTCTTTCTTCTCTAATTTTAGTTGCACAAATTTATATTCATTTTATATAATTGTCAAGGAATATTTTACTTTATTATTCCTGTTATCTTTTTTTCTTTTTTCCAGATAATTTTTTTAACTGTTTTTTAGATAATGTTGCTTGAGAAAGTTTATTTTGAGAAATTTCCTCTTTTTCTTCAATTTTAGCATCTATTTGTTTTTCTTTTTCTATTGCTTTTTCTTCTTTTTTGATTGCTTTTAATTTACTTTTTTTATCTAAAAATAATTTTTCCCAAAAAAGCACTATTGGAGATGCAACAAATATTGAGGAATAAGTACCAAAGAATAAACCTACTGTAACTGTTAGAGAAAAACCGTATATTTTTGGTCCTCCCCAAATTAGTAATGCCATTATAGCGAGCAAGGTAGTTAATGATGTTATAATAGTTCTGGAAAGTGTCTGATTTATTGAAACATTCATAATTTGAATTGATGTACTTTCTTTCATTATATTATAATTTTCACGTATTCTATCATAAATTACTATTGTGTCATTAATTGAATACCCCATTATAAATAACACAGCTGCTATTATTGAATAGTCAACTTCTAATCCTGAGATTGCAACAAAACCAAGTATTATTGCAGTATCATGAATTAAAGCAAAGATAGCACCAACAGCATATTTAATTTTAAATCGGATTGTTATATAAATTAGCATTGCACATAAAACAAAAACAATTAATAAATAAGATTGATTCCTTAATCCTGCAGAATAAACAGGAGAAATAGTATTTGTGCTTTCTGTTAGCACATTTTTTAGTACTTTTTGTTCGTCTGTTTTTTCTTCTACAATTTCCCCGGGTATTTTATCATTATATATTGAATTAGCTTTAGTAAGCTCATTACCTGTAAGAATGTAAGTTTTACCATGCTTTTCTTCAATCATTGAGTAAAGATTTTTAACTCTTTTTTCAAGAAAATTTGCCGGAGTGAGAACCGGATTATTGTCTATTTCTATTTGCTCTTCTTCAGTTATAATTGTTTTAATTAAATATGAAGTTTGATTGCCAATTACATCTTTTTCTGAAATTAATACTCTTTGAATTTCTGAACCAAGACCAGCCTTTTTGGACAATTCTCTAATTTCATCTTGAGAAATTCCAGAATATATTGTTATCTGCTGAACAAGACCACCCTGAAAATCAATACCAAGGTTAAATCCTTTTGCTGAAACTATACCAAGATCATTGTTTTTTATTCCAATAATAAACCATAAAGAAATTACAATTAAAATTATTGAAAATATTAAAGTATGAATACGTAATTTATAAAAATTAATCATATATTACTTCCCCCTAAAAATCGACAAAAGCCTTAAAGATTTAAAATCAATAAACCTTAAAAGTGTATCAAATATTAATCTAGAAACGAATAATGAAGTAAATAATGTAGTAAAAATTCCTAAACATAATGTAACAGCAAAACCTTTAATAGGTCCTGTTCCAAATAAAGAAAGACCAATTCCAGCCACAAAAGTTGTGATGTTAGCATCCATAATAGTCCAGAATGCTTTGTCAAAACCAAGATGAACTGCAGTTTTAAAAGTTTTTCCTGATCTAAATTCTTCTTTTATTCTTTCAAATATAATAACATTCGCATCTACTGCCATACCAATTGTTAAAATAATTCCGGCAATACCCGGTAAAGTTAATGTGCCTCTAAAAAGAGCAAGTCCGCTGATTAACATCAGTATATTTAAGAAAACAGCAAAATCAGCAATAACACCGCCAACACTATACCAGATAATCATAAATATAGTTACAAATATAAGACCAAAAAGACAAGCTTGTAATCCTTTCCTAATAGTATCTCGTCCTAAGCTTGCTCCAACAGTTTGTTCTTCAGAGATTTCTAATGGAACATTTAAACTACCTGAACGTAAAATAAGAGCAAGTGTATTTAACTCTTCTAATGGAGAGTTGCCAAGTCTAATCTGGCTTCTACCAGTTGGAATTTTTTCATTAACTACCGGATTAGTTAGAATAACATCATCTAGAATAATTGCAATTTCTCTATTGATGTTGTCACCGGTAACCTGAGCCCATGTTTTTGCATCTTTATCATCCAAAGTAAAATTAACAACATTTGAACCGTATTGATCGCTGTCAACTGATGCGGATGTAATCTTAGGGCTTCCTCCTAAAAGAGGTTCTTTTTCTACTGCAAGCATTTCTCTTAATTCTTGTTCATTTCCCCATTTATCTTTATTGGAGACAAATAAAACTTCTGTGTCTGGAACAGCTGCTTCAAGCCTGGCTTGATATTCGGGCAATAATTTTCTATTTGAGTCAAAAATTGATTTTCCTTGTATGTCAGCTTCTCTTTTTATTTTATATAATTCTTCAGAACCTTCTTTTGAAACAAGTTTAAATTCAAGGACTCCAACTGTTTCAATGATTTCTCTTAACTCTGTAACTTCTTTAACACCAGGCAGGTTTATGATAATTTTATCCTGGCCTTTTAATTTTTGAATTGAGGTTTCAGAAAGACCATATTTATTGATTCTGTTTTCAATTTTAATAATAGCACTTTCAATCATCGCGTCTTTTTCTCTGCTGATTATTTTATTTAAATCAGCATCATCTATTTTTTTACCTTCTTTTGCTTTTTCTACTCTTTGTGATATTTTTTCTTTTACTTCCGGATTATTAAAATTTATAGTTACTACAGCATATGCTCCACCCTGGAGATCAAGTCCCAGTTTAATAATAGTATCTTTTATTTTCTTTTTATTTTTGTAGTAATCAATATAATAATCTTCTAAAGTAATTTTAAAAAATGTTTCAACATTTTTTTCTTTACCTTTAATATCTAAAAGAATATCTTTTATTTCTTGATAATTGTAATTTTTATTTGTATCAATTTTATCAGCAGGATTTGCTTTGTTAAATATTTTAATTTCTTTTTTAAATTCTGTATTTAATTTTTTTAATTCTTTACTTAAATTTATTCCTTCACTTAATTGTGAAATAGCTTCATTTACTCTTTGCGAAACAGCAATTTTTAATGCATCCGCTTCTAGTCTTGCATCATTTCTATCTTTTTCATCAAAAAAACGATACCATTTAATTGTTGGAACAAGAAAAGAGGTAAAAAAGAAAAAACAAAATAAAAATATTAGATATCTTGTGCTGGTTTTCATATATTACTCCAAAATTTATAAAGAGTTGTTTTTGTTTTATTATTTTTATTTATTTTTTATTTGGTTAGTTTCAATATTAACAACTCTGGATATTGCATTTTTTTCGAAGGTTAATTCTGAATTTGCATCTACTTTTAATGTAATATTATTGTCTTTAATAGAAGAAACTTTTCCATGAATTCCACCGATTGTAACAACTTTATCGCCTTTTTTTATAGAACTTAACATTTGCTCCATAGCTTTTCTTTTTTTATTTTGCGGCATAATAATAAGAAAATAGAATATTGCCATAAATGCTACTAGCATTACTGTTAAACCTAATGGACCGCCTCCAAATAATCCACCAGAGGATGCTGGAGCAGTTTGCGCAATTAAAGAATAAAATATATTCATTGTAAATTTATCTCCTTAACGTTTAAATTTATTGAAATTTTAAGAATGGTAAAAATATCATTTATGTAAATTAAAGTCAAGTTATATTCATTAATAAGAATGAATGGTAGAAAAAATTATAATTTCCTATTGAA
>CAZYID010000006.1:0-30621 GCA_964646595.1 uncultured Spirochaetales bacterium
TTGCACCTGCAACAGCAAATATAATTGCTAAAGCTGCAACAGGGATAGCTGATGATATGGTATCAACATTACTTTTATCTTCACAAGCTCCAAAAATTATAGTACCGGCAATGAATAAAAATATGTACAATAATTCTATAACACAAATTAATATTCAAATACTTAAAGATAATGGTTATTTTGTTATGGAACCTGATGAAGGATATCAAGCATGCGGTGCAGAAGGTGCGGGAAGGTTTCCTGAAATTGATAGAATTCATTCATATATTTTAAAATCAATTAAATATAAAAAATCATTTTATAATAATAAAAAGATTTTAATTACAGTTGGCGGTACAATTGAAGATATAGATCCTGTTAGATATATTTCTAATAGATCAAGCGGTAAAATGGGATTCGCTTTTGCAGAAGAACTAATTTATAGAGGTGCAAAAGTTGATATTGTTGCAGGAAATGTTTCTGATTTATTATTACAAAAGTTTAAGAATAAATTTAATGATATAAATATTGAGTATGTGCGTTCCTCAAAAGATATGAAAGATAAAATAAATTCATTAAATAAATATGATGTGTATATAATGTCTGCTGCAGTTGCAGATTATACAACGATTTATAATGATCATAAAATAAAAAAGGACAATGAAATTTTAAATTTAAATTTAAAAAAAACGGATGACATTTTACTTTCTATAAAAAGAAATCAAAATTCATTATATATTGGATTTGCTGCAGAAACAGAAAATTTACTAGAAAATGCATGGCAAAAATTAAATAATAAATCACTTGATTTTATTATTGCAAATAATGTTAGTGGAGATAAATCTTCAATTGGGAATATAAAAGCTGAGGTTTATTTATTAAATAAATGGGATGAAAAAGAAGTTAGGTTTGATTATAATAATAAAGAAATAATAGCAGAACAAGTTTTGGATAAAATAGAAGAAGTATTAAAAGAATATAATAATAAATAATTATTTAATAGATATAAAAATAATAATAATTTTAATTTTCTTTTCTGAAATTAATAGCAAAACTGATACCAAAAGCCATAGTATTTAACATTATTGTTTTTTAATTATTATCTTTTTCAGGGACAGAGCTTTTGCCAAAAACCATTTCATCAAAAACAAACAAATCAAGTATAAGAACAAGTTTATTTATATAAAAATGAAAATTAAGATCTATTTGAGGTGTAACTGATCCATATGTAAACTTTCCAAAAATATCAAATATTCCGGCAAAAATATTATTTTGAATTGAAGGTGTTATATTTAATTCAAGAATATTATTAAATTTTTTTACCCATAATAATAGAATTTCTTAAAATTAAATTAGCTCCTTTTGTAATAAACAAATAACTTGTACCAAAGTTTAATTTATATGCAATAAAAAAATCATTTTTATTAAAAAAAGTTTTTTTTAAACTGAAATCTGAATATATTTCAAGATAATAATATAAAAAACCAATTCTTATAAATGGAAGACTTGTAATCATAGTATTTGACCCTAATTCAATATTATTACCTATTCCAAACCTTCCCATAAATCCCAAATTAAACACAGGAATTCTTTGGTATAAATAATCATAGCTGGTTATAGTTGGAGAATATTTTTCATAGTCAAAGTAATATATTAATACTATAGGAGTAGAAATAATTGAGATAAAAGTACCTAGTTGAAAGTCTTTTTTGTTTAATGATTTAGATTCATCTAAATTGCCAAAGTTAGAAACTAAAGAATTAATATTAAGTGCTAAAAAAAATAAAATTAATAATAAGAAAAATATTTTTTTAATCATTTATTTTCCTCGTATTTGTTATTATATTATTTTACAATTTATAATAAAAAAGTAAAATAAAATTAGAATAAAATTTAAAAAAGTATTTTTTTCCATATAATAAGATGTTTAATAAATTTAAATATAATGTTATTATTACATTTAATAATAAAATTTATAAAAAAAACCTAATTATTATTTTTTTAAAAAATAAAAAGAAGTTATTGCTAAAATGTCTAATAATTATAAATATCCAATAATTATTTATAATCCAAAATCTGGTGGCGGAAAATCTAAAAAATTATTCAATAAGTATTATAAATTGTTAAAAGAACAAAATTTTTTTAATAAAATTGATGTTTTTGAATCTTATTCTAAACAGGAAACAATAAATAAAATTGTTGAAATACATAATTATATTCATGATTTAATTATTTCAATTGGAGGAGATGGTTCTATATCAACAATTTGTAATGGTTTAATGAAAATTGATAAAACAAAAAGACTTCCATTATTTCCATTACCTGGTGGAAGCGGGAATTCTCTTATACTTGATTTTAATGTATATTCAGTAAAGGATTCTATTAGAAATTTCAAAAAAAATATAACTAAATTAATTGATGTTTTATTACTTGAAGAAATAAACGGTAATTTTAAATGGTACTGTGCAAATGTTATAGGATTAGGTTTTGTATCAAATATAGCTAAATATGGAATTGAAAAATTTAATAAATTTGGTGCATTTAAATATATTCTTGGAACCTTCCATGCGTTAAAAGAATTTAAACCTTATTCAACAAGGATTATTTATAATAATGGTAAAAAGATATTTAATTCAAATAATGCATATTTCATTACACTTTCAAACACGAAATATACCGGCGGTAAAGTAATGATAGCTCCTGATGCAAAAAATAATGATGGACTTATGGATGTTGTAATTTTACATGATATTAATAGATTAAAATTCTTAATGGGTTATAAAAATGCATTTAAAGGAAAACATATTAATAATAAAGGTTGTTTTTATTTTAAAACAGGTGATGTTGAGATACATTCAAAACCAAAATCTTTTATAATGCCTGATGGTGAATTAGAAGGTATTTCACCAATAAAAGTTAAGGTTATTCCAAAACAGATTAAGTTAGTTATATGAAAAAAATTATTATTGAAAATTTTAAATATTTAATTTCAATTATTCATTGGATTTTTTGGTGGGCATTAAATACTATTTTAATTATATTATTAATTTTAATAAGTTTATTTATTCCAAAAAAATGGTGTGATCCATTGGTTAAAATTTTTTGTACAATTATGATTTACAGTATATTTATCATACCACGAAAAAAAGGGATCAATATTAAGGAGCTGACATATCCTGTTATTTTTGTTGCAAATCATGTAAGTTTTTTTGATTTATTTATTTCCGGTGCTGTTTTACCGGGATATCCAAGAGGTTTCGAATTAAAAAGTCATTTTTATACTCCTATTTATGGATGGTTTATCAGCAGGTTTGGACAGATTCCAATTGAACCAAAAAATACATCAAGTTTAAGATGGTCATTTTTAAAAGCTCTCGATATTTTAAAGAATAAAGAACGAAATTTATATATTGCGCCGGAAGGAACAAGAACAATTAATGGAAAAATAGAAAAATTTAAATCTGGAGCTTTCTATCTGTCAAAAAAAAGTAATATTCCTATTGTTCCGGTTTTATATAAAAAACTTTATGATAGAAATAATAAAAATAGTTTTTTATTAAAGTATGGTTTTTTTGATGTTATTATATTTGAACCTGTTTATCCTGATAAATTTTCTTCAGAAAATAAAATGGCGGAATATATAAGAGATTTAATGATAAAAAATATATAATATAAAAAGTAGGAGATAGGTGTCTATAGTCAGCATTTAATAGACAGAAGACTAAAAAAATTTATAGATTATAATAAACAAGAGAAATAATAATAATAAATATGTTATAAGGAAATAATAATTTGAGATTAGATAAATTTCTAAAAGTATCATGTATTTTTGTAACAAGAAGTTCTGCAGAAAAAGCAATTAATCGTGGAAATGTTATTTTAAATAACAATAAAACAAAACCTTCTTCAAATATAAAAATAGGTGATTATTTATCAATAAATTTTCCTTTAAAAAAAGTTGAATTTCAAATATTAAAAATATGCGAAAAGAATGTTTCTAAAAAAGATGCCAAAGAAATGACAAAAATTATAAAAGAAGAAAAGATTGAATTTTAGAAATTATGAAAGTTTATAAGCTAAATTATAAGCATTAAGAAAACTATTTAAATTTGCCTTTTTCATGCCAATTAAATCGCATGCAGTTCCATGATCAACACTAGTTCTTATATATTTCATACCAAAGCTTAAATTAACTCCATCTTCAAAAGATAACATTTTAAATGGTATAAGCCCTTGATCATGATAACATGATATGAATATTCCAAATTTATTAAAATTATATTTAGTAAATGCAGTATCAGAAGGGATAGGCCCTATAATTTTATTTTTTCCATATTTTTTGATAATATTATTTATCATTAAATCTTCTTTACCAAGTAATCCATTTTCACCTGCATGTGGATTTAATCCAAGAAAACATATTGGTTTATTAATATTTAATTTATTTTTTAATTTTAATGAAAATTTAATACCGTTTTTTACTTTATCTTCAGTAATATTTTTAGATACTTCATTTAATGGAATGTGAGTTGTTAAAAGTAAAATATTTATTTTTTTTGAAATAAAAGTCATATATACAAATTTTTCTTTCCATTTTTTTTGAAAAAATTCTGTGTGTCCTTTGAAAGAAGGATCAATTTGATTAATATTTTTTTTATTTACGGGAAGGGTAATCACACTTTTAAAATATTTTTTTTCAACTATTTTAGCAGCAATCTCAATAGTTTTATAAGATATTGTACCGTCTAATTTTTTATCAATTAAATTTATATTATTTAAATTGTATTTTTTAAAATTGATAAATTGATCAATATTAATTAAAATAAATTTATTATTTTTAATATTGATAGAATTAATATTAAAATTATCAATATTTGTAATTGAAATAAAACTTATTTTAAAATTAAGTAATTTTTGAAATAAATGAATTATTTTTTCAGATCCAATACAAACAAGAGGATAAAATTTTTTTAAATTATTTTTTTTTAGGGATAGTAAAAAAATTTCATAACCGATTCCAAATGGTGCACCTAATGAAATAATAGGATTATTATTAATTAACTCTTTATTCATATATATTTTTTTTATAAAGAGGATTTTTTTCTAAAGTCAGGCATTCTTAAAATTTCTAAAAAATCATTAGCATAGTTACTTGCTTCTTTTAAAAGATTAATCATTTCTACGCCTTCAAAATCAGTTTTTTCTGTTTTTGGATATTTGTATATGTATTGTTCAAGAGGATTGATAATTGCATTATGACCTTTTTCAAAATCTAATATAATTTCATCAATTAAATCTTTAAATTCATGTAGCAATTCACTTAACCTTACAAGAATATATTTTTTTTGCTGATTTATTCTAAATTTAAACTGTTCAATTTGTTCTTTAAATTTTAATTCTGATAAAACTTTTACATCATCAATATATTCTTTAAACAAATGATTAATATTTTCAAAGTGTGTAAAAAAAGTATCACGTCTTTTACTATAACCATATTCAAGTTTTAAATAATTTGTTCCTAAAGGAGTTGAAAAATGTTTTTCAAAGTAAACAAAAAAAGAATATATTTGATCAATTTCCGAATCTTTATTTGATTTATTTATTTTTAAATTATCAACTTTTGCTATATAGTTTATTCTATCTTCCTCAATTTGATTAATGTGATCTATTTCATTTGTGTCTTCTGAAAAAATATTAAGTTTTTGTAAATTTGCTACTTTTCCATCATCAATATCATCAAGTAATTTTTCTATTTGTTTAATATGTTTATTTAATCTTCTTCTTTGTTTATCACTGGTTGCAGCTTTATATGTTATTGTAAGTTTTTCTTTTATTTCATGAATTTTTTCTATTTCTTTTTTAGATAATGCCATAAATGATAATCCTGAATCCTATTTAATTATATAATAAATTATTATAAAATTAACTTTAAACATTTTTTTATAAGCTACTTATAAATTAATTAAAGAAAATAATAAATATAAAATTTAAAAAAAATAGGAGTTGTTTTTAATGTACACACACTTTTACTTTAAGTATCTGTACATTTAAAACAACCCCTAATTTATATTTTTTAAATAAATAATTGTATTTATATGCTTAAACTTACCATCCGTCAATCATATCATCAACATCTCTAGTTAATTCATTAAAAATATCAGTCATAGCTCTAAGTTCATCAAAATAAATATAATATGTACCAAAAGTTTCTTGAGGTTCACATTGAACTACAAAACCGTTAAATTTAAGTCCTTGTTTATCAACGAAATGATAATCAGTTTGTAATATATGTTGAGGAATAGAAACAATTAGTTCTTTCCACCCAATAAAATTAAGTTTATCAACAATCAATTCTCTATCTCTGCCAAAATAATCTAATAATTTAACTTTTAAATAATGACGATAATTTCTTCCGGCAACAAATATTGATAAACTTTGACAAATACCTTCTATAACTATAGGTTTAACTGGTTTTATTGAAAACCAATTATAACCTCTCGAAATATATTGAACTTTAACTCCCAAGACTTTTTCTTTACCATAATCTCTTGGGATTCCAAATTTTTCATCTCTTTTTGCTATAGAATTTTGTGCATTATCATCTGAAACATCAACCGGAGAACCCCGTCTTGATTTTTTAGTAATAACACCCTGATCTAATGGCATACTTACTTCCCAGAATGAAGCATCTTCAAAACCGCTTAATCTAACTTCAGTTATTTTAGAATTAGCAGTTAATACATCTTCTGGATCTGGACCTTTACTAGGTTGTTGTGGAACTAATAATATTGCCAATATTAAAAAAAGAACTATAAAAATATTCTTTTTCATGTTTTCCTCCATGTAATAATTTATTTAATAACATCCTTTTCATTTGGTGCTTTGGGTGCTTTTTCCCATAAATTTCTTACAGTATCAATTTTTCCTAAGTCGTAACCATCATATCTATTATCAAATACATTTGATAAATATTTAATATGATCAATGTATACATATGTGCCACTAACTCTTTCTTTTGGTGTAGTCCAAATAACTATTTTTACTAGAGAAAATTGATAATCACCTAATATATATTTCCCGGTTTGAGATATGTAATTTGGAATTTGAACTATAAAATTTTTCCATCCAACATGTTTTAAAGTTCCTACAGGTAATCGATATTCAACACCTCTATAGTCCATTAGCACTAATTCTACTTCATATAAATAATTTGCTCCCCATAACCACATATCTAGTTGTTTAACAATACCATTAAAAGGGATTGGTTTTTTTACTAATTTACCATCTACTTCTTCTAACGGATATAATTCAACAGAATTATATCCTTGTCGATTAAAAGCTGTATATAAAGCTAAACAATGTTTATATTCTTTTGTTTGATTGCCTTCATTTAGAATTCCATCTTTTCCGAAATATGTTTCAGGCCAGGATTCTATCCAACTTAAACGCTGTAAACTTTCACCAGATTCAAGATTATTTGATCTTCCAAATCTATTAGGAATAGCAACCCATTGTCTTTTTGGTTTACCATCAGAATTTAATTCAAAATCATCAAGAACAATCGACTGAAGATTTTGACCTCTTTCTTGTGAAAAGATATTTACTGCATTAAAAAGAATAATTATTAAAAAGATTAGAGAGAATAAAATAAATTTATTTTTTAATTTTAACATAGTCCTCATCTCCTTTCAACGGAAAGTAAATAATATATATTATATATCGAAACTTTTACTCCTAAAATTTAATTTATATATAATAAATTATAGATAATGAGTAAAAAAAAGTCAAATAAATTTATATTTTTTTAAAAATAATGCTTAAATTTCATTTTTATTACTTTAAATACAATTATTTAGCTTTATTTGTTATTTTTTTATATTTTTCAATTAATACAATTTTTTTATTTTTAACCGGGTAATTATATTTAGTTAAAATTTTTGCATCATCGTTTATGAATTTTTTAAAATTTTTAGATTCTAATGCTGTATCAATTGTTAATTTCCAATTTATATCAATATTATATTTAATTAAATTTGTAAGTTCACCATAACGAGTTTGGAATTCAATAAAAATAATATTTTGGTAATCATCTTCATGTAAATTTAAAATAGATTTATTAAATTCATAACCAAAAAGCAATATAACCTGAAATTTATTTTTATCTATCCAATTTGATATTATTTCATTATCTAATTTATTAATTTCAAGTATATCAAATTTATAATTTTTTTTTATATCTGAAATTAAGTCATATTGAAAAAAATAATTAGTATTACTTAATAAACCACAATCTGAAAAATCTGATTTTTTTGAAAAATGTTTTGTAAAATTAATTATTCTATTTTTAAAAGTTGATTCATCAATAATAATATTAAAAATTGAAAAGCTGCCACTGTTAATTTCGATTGTAGGAAGATTATATGTTAATAATTTAAATTTATTATTTGATGAAAATGTTTCATTTTTTAATAATAATGGTGTTAAAAAATCATTTAAATAAAATATACTGTTATTTTTAAAATTTGAAATTTCTTTTAATTTATCCGGGAGTAAATCAAATGATTTTATTTCTAATTCATTAACATAAAAAAAATTTCTATTTAATTTTTTTTTTATTGAGTTATAGATTCTATATTCATTTTCATATACATAGTAATAGTCATGATTGTAAAAAAGAAAAGCTTCTTTATTATTATTACAAGAAAATATTAGAAATAAAAAAATAAAAATTGATAATAATTTAATAATTTGAGTTAACTTATTAAATAAAAAATTGTTATTCATTTTAGTATACTATAATAATTTAATTTGAATAAAAAGCTTTTTTTATATTAAATTTTTATAATTATCATAATTATATTTAATAGTGTAAATCCTTGACTTTATAATTTAATTTGATAAATTACTTCAAATTGATATTGGAGAATTATCATGATAGAAGTTAAAAAATTATCAAATAAAGAATTAGAAAAAATGAATGTTTTTGATTGGCCTATTTGGGAAAAAGAAGAATCAGAATTTGACTGGCATTATTCTGAAAAAGAAAGCTGCTATATTATAGAAGGGGAAGTTGAAATTAAAACTGATTCTTTAACTGTATCATTCAAAGCTGGAGATTTTGTTATATTTCCCAAAGGATTAACTTGTATTTGGAAAATAAATAAAGCTGTAAAAAAGCATTATAAATTTGGTTAAGAATATTATTTAAAAATATATTTAATTATATTTAACCGCAAAAGTACGCGAGAAAACGTAAGAGTTTTTAATTGAAATTTAATTTATTATTCAATTATACAAACCTCTGCGGTCTCTCTTGCGATCTTTAACGAAGAGGGCGGTTAAAAAATTAGTGTTTTTAATGAAGGAAAAATTATATGAAAGATTTTAATGTAGTAATTTTAGGCTGTGGTACTGTAGGCGGCGGTGTTGCTCAAATCTTATTAAATATGCAGAATAATTTATTTATTAAAACAGGAAGAAAAATTGTATTAAAAAATATTGTTGAATTGTTTCCACAAAAAGCAGCAAAACAATTTGATATTCCTATAAAATTATTTTGTGGAAACGGGAATGATTTATCAATAGATGAAGCAGCTAACTTTATTAAAAAAAATAATAATGATAATGATATAGATTTAATTATTGAAACTATTGGTGGAAGTAATAATAACATTTTAAATATAGTTCTAGAAATATTAAAATCTAAAAAACATTTGGTTACTGCAAATAAAGCTTTACTGGCAGAAAATAAAAATATAATTTTTAATACAGCAAAAGAAAATGATGTAATTATAGGTTATGAAGCAGCTGTATGTGGTGCAATACCTATAATCAAAACAATTAAAGAAAGTTTTACAGGGGATGATATTATTTCTATTTCCGGAATAATGAATGGTACAAGTAATTATATACTTTCAAAGATGCAGAATGAATCAGTTGATTTTAATTATGCATTAAAACTTGCACAAAAAAATGGTTATGCTGAAGCTGATCCCACATTGGATATCAATGGGAGTGATGCAGGTCATAAATTAATTATTCTTGTTAAACTTGCTTTTGGTATTGATTTATCAATAGATCAGTTATCAATAATTGGTATAGATAAAATTAATCAAAATGATTTTGATTTTGCACGAGAAATAAATTGTGCAATAAAATTAATTTGTTATGCAAAAAAAATTGACGGTAAAATTTATGCAGCAGTCAGTCCAATGATGGTGAAAGATGAAAATTTTCTTTCTAAAGTAAATGGAGCAACAAATGCTGTACGAGTAGTTAATAAATATTCAGGTGAACATTTTTTATCAGGAAAAGGCGCGGGTTCATTAGAAACAGCAAGTTCTATTGTTGCAGATATAGTATATATAGCAAGATATACTGATAGAATAAAAAATTATAATAATTCTACTAATTATCAATTTATGGATTCTAAACATTTTTTATTTTCATATAATATTATTTTTGAAACAGAAGATATTCCGGGAATAACAGGGATTATCACAACGGCAATTGGAGATCAAAAAATTAACATAGATACAGTTGGGCATAATAAACATAATAAAGATAAAGCCATTTTTTCAATTGCAACAATGCCTTGTACTTTAAATAATATTTATAAAGCAATAAAAGATATAAGAGCTAAAAGATCAGATGTTCTATTATCAGACCCAAAAATATTACCGATACTATATTAATGTTTGATATTGTCAAAAAATATTTAAAATGTTATAAATACTTTCATATTTATATATGGGGGGGGATTCATGTTTAAAAAAGGTATTAATAAAAGAATTTCTTTAAAGAAAAAAATCAATATTTTAAAAAATTCTTTTTTCATTCTTATCTTCTTAATTATTTTTCTTGTCTCTATAGGATTCATTGAAGGCAAAACAATAAAAAATCAATATAGTATTAAATCATTAAAAGAAGATGATTTTCTAGTAAAAACTGATTTTATAAATGATGAAATTAAACTAAAATATTTCAGTAATGTCATTAATGATGAAAACATTGCTAAATTAATTATCAAATATACTAAATTATATAATGTTGATACATCTCTTTTTGTTGCAGTAATCAAAGTAGAATCAGATTTTAATCCTTTAGCACAAAATAAAAACAAAAATGGTAGTATTGATAGAGGTTTATGTCAATTAAATAATAATACTTTTAAAGAGTTAACACACGAAGATTTTTTTAATCCGGAAAAAAATATTAAAAATGGAGCTTTATTTTTAAAATGGTGCTTAAATAAATCAAATAAAAATTTAGTAAAAGCATTAGCATTTTATAATACAGGCATTGGAAACGTAAGAAACAGAAATGTTGGAGAAACAACTTTAGATTATATTAATAAAATTTTAAAAGAAAAAGAGACCTTAGATTTAAATTTTGATAGTTTTTTTACTGAAAACAGCAGTAATCTTTTAAATTTATAATATTTTTTTATAAAAACAATAAATTATATTGTATTTTCCTCATATATTTTTTAAAATAATTTAATATACAAGGTGATATTATGTTTGAGGAATTTAACAATGTTTTTGCACGAATTGACGCTCAATTTCAAATAAACAAATTTCCTAAATTAAAATCATTATTTAAAAATGCAATCAATAATGTTTCAAATCTTTCCAATCTTTTAATAAGAAAATCTTTATTAAAAGAAGATTTATATACTTATTCCCAGGAACATGAACATGTTTTTTATTTACCCGAACAAAAAGATTTTCCTGATAAGGAAAAACCCAGAGTAATTTATGATAGACTAAAAGCATTTATGAATGCTTTAGATTTTCAAATAACAAATTTACCAGCATTTATGGATAGTTTAACTGATGAATATATTAATAATACCCAAAGAATATTATCTTTTTTTATTTTTTATAATTTTAATTCAACAAGTACCAGTATAAATACAAAAATTTTAAGAGAAATGGTAGATAAATTATTAGAAGAAAAAGACCAAATTTTAAAAAGGGTCATTTTAGATAATCTAAAATACTTAGAAGATATTTTTACTAAAATAAAAGCAATTAATGAAGATTTTATAAGATATAAAAAAGAAAAATATTTTATGTTAATTAGATTTAAAGTTTTTCCTTTTTTAAAAGATCAATTTACAGAAAAATTATTAAATGATAATCCTACAGAATATATATATAAATTATCAGTATTTATGAAACAAAAAACTCCAGAAATTTTTTTTAGTAAACAATGGATTTTTCAGGCGATCAAATTATGTTATAGTCTTGATCCTAATACTGCATTAGAAAAATTAAAAAGTGAATTATTAATAGCAACAAAATCTGAAACACCTTTACATCATATTTTTTCTTCAAGAGAAAAACTAATTAGAATTATTAATTATCTTTCAAGTTCCAGCAGCGTTTTAGAAAAAATTTACATTTTGTTAAAACAAAACATAACTTATATACACGACAGGAAAAAAACTTTTATAGAAAAAATATTAGAAATATTTAAAAGTGCTGTTTCCGGATCTTCGAAAGATGATATATATTTTAAAATTGAATATATTGATCCTTCAAACAAAAAAATACAAAATGATGTAATTAATATTAATGATTTTTTAATAAATATTAAAAAAAAAATAATATTATTTAATGAAATGGTTAAATCGGATTCAAAGGTTTATAATAAAATAAAATTAGGTAAAGAAGATTCATTATATAAATTTATTGAAAATACTTATTTTGATTTAATGTTAACTAAAGAAAGAATTATTGGAATAAATGGAGAAATAAGGTTAAAAGTTCCAAAGAAAAGCAGATCTAAATTAGGAGAATTAAGCGGTTCTTTAGAAAAATTTAATGAAATAATTATGAAAAGCGGTGAAATGAGAAGAAAATATGTTATGGAAGAAGAATCAATGATAGGCAAAGATGCAAAAAACACTGGGAAAAAAATATAATTACTTATTTATTTTATTTATTAACCAATTATAATTATTAGCACAATTTTTATCACCTTTTTCCATTCCATTTTTCCATACTTCTAAAGCTTTTTTTAAATTACCAATTTTATAATATGAAATACCTAATTTGTTATAAATATTAATTAATGATGGGGCTTTATCTATTGAATCAGTAAAAAATATTATAGCATTATTATAATTTTCTATTTCTAAATAAATGTTACCTATTTGATATAAATATCCGGATATAATAGATTTTGCTGTATTAGATTTTTCTCCTTGATTTACAGCTTCTTTCATATAATTAATTGCCGTTATATAATCTCTTTGTAAGTAAAAGCACCAGCTAATATAATAGTATGATTCGGGTAATCGATAATTATAATAAACAAGTTTATTAAATAATTGTATTGCATTTTTATTGTTATTAAGTTTAAAATGCTTATAAGCTTTAAAAAATATCTTTTCACCCAGCTGATTATTAATTGTTTTCCCGCTTGTTTTTATAATGTTGTTTGAATCATAATTATAATCCGGTGTGTATTTTTCAATATCATCAATTGTTAATGGAATAAAATTTTTTGATTTAAATTTATTTTTTCTTTCACTTAATAAATTTGTTTCAAACTCTTCATCTATTGAAGGTATTTTAGAATTAGTATTATCTTTAAAAATAATCATTGTAGATTCTTTTTCATTATTGGTATTATAAAAAAAGTCAGAACTCATGTCTTTAAAAAGATCAATATAATATTTATTTTTATTTTCTTTTTGTTCTTCCTTTTTTTCTATTACAATTTCTTCTTTTTCATTTAATTCTAGTTTATTATTTAATTCAGTTGCTTTTGTAATTGAGTCGTGATAAATTGAAAATATATTTTCTATATTTTCAGGTTTTGATTGTTCTTGAGTTTTTAAATCTTTATTTTTTTTAATATCATCTTTTTTAGTTTCATCTTTTTCAACATTAATATTTTTATCTAATTTTGTTGTTTTGGTTATTGAATCAGCATTGATTAAAAATAAAAATATTAAAAAAAATGAAGTAAAGAAAATTATTTTTTTTATCAATTTAACCTCATTAGTATTATAAATATTTTATAATTTTTAGAATAAAAATGTCAATAATCATATTCATTATTAATATTAAAGTGTATAATAATAAATGAATATATTCAATAAAATAGATTTTCGGATATAATAAAGTAAAAAATGAAAATTTTATCTCTCAATTCTTTTATTATTTAACAATTTATGATATATATTTTAAACGATTGGAGTATAATTAAGTGAATAAAATTAGGAATTTTTCAATAATTGCACATATTGATCATGGCAAATCTACTTTAGCTGATAGATTGATCGAATACTGTAATATTATTTCAAAAAGAGAATATAAAGATCAAATTCTTGATAATCTATCTATTGAAAGGGAACGCGGTATTACAATAAAAAGTAATGCTGTACTTCTTCCATATAAATCTGATGACGGGAATAATTATACTTTAAATTTAATTGATACTCCCGGACATGTAGATTTTAGTTATGAAGTTGCGAGATCTTTAAAATCTTGTGAGGGTGCTCTTTTATTAATTGATGCATCTCAAGGAGTAGAAGCACAAACTTTAGCAAATTTATATCTTGCACTTGATAGTAATCTTGAAATAATTGTTGTTATAAATAAAGTTGATCTTCCTTCAATAAATATTGATGATATAAAACATCAAATTAAACATGATCTGGGTTTTAATCCTGATGATGCAATATTAGCTTCAGGTAAAGAAGGAATTGGTATAAAAGAAATATTTGAAGCTATTGTTAAAAAAATTCCACCGCCTGAAGGGGATTCAAAATTACCTTTAAAAGCTTTAATATTTGATAGTTGTTATGATGAATATAGAGGCGTAATAATATATATAAGAGTTTTTGACGGTGAAATAAAGCCCGGTGATGAAATATTATTCATGCATAATAAATCTATATACAATATTGAAGAAGTTGGTCATTTTAGTATTAAATTAGAAAAAACCAGTAAATTAAAATCAGGTGAAGTTGGGTATATAATTGCCGGTGTCAAAACTATTAGTGATATCGAAGTTGGGGATACAGTTACATATGCAAAAAATCCGGCTCTTAAACCTTTACCCGGATTTAAAAAAGTTAAACCTGTTGTTTTTTCATCTATTTATCCGATTGCTTCAGATGATTATCAGGAATTAACTGATGCATTGAATAGGCTAAAATTAAATGATGCATCTTTAATTTTTACTAAAGATAACTCTATGGCACTAGGATTTGGATTTAGATGCGGATTTTTAGGGCTTCTTCATCTTGAAATTGTACAGGAAAGATTGGAACGTGAATTTGGAGTTTCAATTATTCTTACTGCTCCTTCAGTAGAATTTAAAGTTTTTTTATCTAATGGTAAAGAATTAATAATTGATAATCCTATAAATTATCCTGATCCGGGTGAAATTGAAAAAGTAGAAGAACCTTATATTAAAGCATCAATTATTTTACCAAAAGATTATTTAGGAGGTGTAATAAATTTATGCATTGATAAAAGAGGAATACAAAAAAATATGCATTTTCTAGATGAAAAAAGGGTTGAACTTGAATTTGAAATGCCTCTTGCAGAAATTGTATATGATTTTTATGATAAATTAAAATCAATAAGCCGTGGTTATGCTTCTTTTGACTATGATATCATTGGATTTAAAGAAACTGATATAGTAAAAGTAGATATTTTAGTTTCTGGAAAACCAATAGATGCATTATCAATGTTAATTCATAAAGATAAAGCTCGAAATAGAGCTAAAAAAGCTTGTGAAAAATTAAAAGATAGTATTCCAAAACAACAATTTAAAATTCCAATCCAAGGAGCAATTGGCGGTGATGTAATTTCCCGTGAAACAATCTCTGCTTATCGTAAAGATGTTACTGCAAAATGTTATGGTGGTGATATATCAAGAAAAAGAAAATTATTAGAAAGACAAAAAGAGGGTAAAAAAAGAATGAAAATGGTTGGTAATGTAGAAATCCCTCAAGCAGCATTTTTGGCAGTTTTAAAAAGTGATGAAAAATAAATTAGGTAATTTTATTCTTAGATAATACTAATTATTAATTAATTAATTAATTTCGCAAAATTTATAAAAAAATAAAGACTTATATATTAAATGTTATGAAATTAAAAATTTTAGTTATTGAAATTGGTATAAAAAATCTTAATTTAATAAAAAAGTATGTTTATCACAATGATATTAAAATATTATATGCCACAAGTTTTTTAGATGTAATTGATATTATTCATTTGGATAAAGTACATATCATTATTTTTAGTGACTTTAGAGGAATAAAATCCACTATAGGATATATAAAAATGTTTAAAGCAACTAATAATGATTTTAATCTTATTATTTTATCTAATAATAAAAAAATTGATGAAAAGCATCAAAATTATTTTATTCAGCGTGGTGTTAACTTTGTAAATTCTTGTTTTGATTTGGATGAAATAAATAAATCTATAAAACATTGTTATTTAAAAATTAAAAATGATAAAAATATAAAAAAGGATTGGGGTATATGCACAAAAAAAACAGTACGTTTTTTAAAAAATAATTATCATATTTCTTCTGAACTTTTAAATATATTATCAGACAGTATAAATTATTCTATTTCATCTATTGTTCATCAAATAAAAAAAGAAACTGGTATTACTGTAAATGAATGGATACAAGAATTACGCATTAATGGAGCATTAGAATTGTTAAAATCAACTAATTATCCTTTAAAATATATAAGTGAACAGGTTGGTTATAAATCTGTTCAGGGATTTATCAAAGCTTTTAAAAAAAAAATACGAACTACACCCTCTAATTTTAGGAAAAATTATAAATAATTTTTTTAAAAATAATGATATTATATTTAAAATATATTTTTTATTTTCCGAAATTTAACTAAGAAGATATATTTATTTTTGGAGATTAAATAAATGGCAAAAAAACATAACCGATCCGGATTTTTATTTATGTTAATTATTTTTTTATTATTTGGAATAATAATATATACATATAAAGATAAATTTTATGTACTGTTTAATACCGGTGTATCATCCGGGAAAAAAATAATAAATGAAAAATTTGATAAAAAAGATACAGATAAAATAGCTAAAGAAAAAATTGATCTGTTAAATAAAGAAAAAAATAAAAGTAATGATAATAATGAAATCAAAGAAAAAATATTTGAAAATATTGATGATATCAAAAATAATGTAAATAACTTAAAAGAAAAAGTTTCAAATAATAATGAAAAAAATAAAAAAGAAAATATTGAAATAATAAAAAACGACAAAATTGAAAATACAAAAACAGAAAAAATAACTAAAAAAGAAACTAACAATATAAAAGAAATTGATAAAGATAATAATATAAAAACTCATAATAGAAATAGTAAAGTTTATTTCAGTAAATTAACCAATGATGAAAAACTTATTTTAGTAAGTGTAAAAAGAAATATTTCATATATTAATACTCCTTTAACTGAAACTATTAAGACATTATTAGCTGGTCCAAATTATAATGAAAAATCTTCCGCTTTAATTACAAATATACCAAATCAAACTAAATTAATATCAGTTGCAATAAAAAATAACACCGCTTATATTAATTTTTCAAATGAGTTTGAATTTAATTCATTTGGAAAAGATGCAACAATTGCACAACTTCAGCAAGTTGTTTATACAGCTACTGAATTTACAAATGTTAAATATGTTCAAATTTTAATTAATGGTAAAATTAAAAAATATCTTGGTGGTGAAGGTGTTATTATTGAAAAACCCTTTTCCAGAAGTGATTTTTCTTGACATACATTAATCAAAATGATAAATATTCATTTGCAATTTTGGCGGAGTAGCTCAGCTGGTCAGAGCATTCGGCTCATATCCGAAGGGTCACGGGTTCAAATCCCATCTCCGCTAATTTTTTTATCTCTTACTGCATTTCTTCTTAATTATTAAATGGAATGGATCAATTTTAATAAGAATACAATTAATCAATATATTCAATTTATAGAAAATCATGAAAATAGCAGTTTATGGCATTATCCTTATTGGCTTGATTTCCAATTAAAAATTAAAAAAGCTAATAACGGCTTCTTTTTTGGAATTAAAAATAAAAATAAAATTATTTTAGCAGGATTATTATTAATATATAAAAGCGGTATGCATTTTAATTATGGTTATATACCGGGTGGTTTTTTATATAATGAAATAAATAAAAATTTATATAATTTTTTTCTTGATAATTTAAATAAAATTGCAAAAGAAAATAAATTAGTATTTACACAGATTGATTCTATTACTTTATATTCAGAAAATTTTTATAATATTATTAAAAAAAATAAAT
Source organism: uncultured Spirochaetales bacterium (assembly GCA_964646595.1). Classification (GTDB taxonomy): domain Bacteria; phylum Spirochaetota; class GWE2-31-10; order GWE2-31-10; family JAFGQB01; genus CAZYID01. The sequence continues at coordinate 18,316 of CAZYID010000006.1, forward strand.
TTCATAAATTTAATGTAAAACTTCCTATTCCTGATTATACAAATATTGTTGAACTAGATAAAGACGAAGATTTAATTTTAAATCAAATGAAGCCAAAAGGCAGATATAATATAAAATTATCTATAAAAAAAGGTGTTATAATAAAAAAAGCAAAATCAAATGAAATTGGTTTATTTTATCAATTATTAAAAAAAACTTCAGTAAGAGATAGATTTAATATTAATAGTAAAGAATATTATGAAAAAATGCTAAAAATAATTCCAGATTCTTATCTTTTATTAGCATTTTATAATAATATTTTATTAGCTGCAGGTATTTTTTTGTATACAAAAAACACTTGCATTTATTATTATGGTGCGTCATCTAATGAAATGAGAAATTTAATGGCACCTTATTTAATTCAATGGGAAGCAATTAAAATTGCTAAAAATAAAAAATGTAAATATTTTGATTTTTTAGGAATTGCACCTCCTGATCAATCTAATGATAGACTTACCGGTGTTACTGATTTTAAATTAAAATTTGGGGGAAAAATAATTAGGTTTAATCCATCATATTATATTATTCAAAATAATATAATATATTATATTTATACTTTTTTAAAAAAAATATTTAAAAAATAAGGTTTTTCTATGGAGAATTTAAATATCACTAATTCATCATATTGTAATGTTTTAAACTTTGGAGCAAAAGCAAATGGAAAAAGTGATGATTCTCAAGCAATTACTGATGCTATTAACTATTTATCTAAAAAAAACGGTGGTACTCTTTTTTTTCCTGCAGGAGATTATTTAACCGGTCCTATTATATTAATTAATAATATAACATTATATATTGATTCTGGTGCAATAATTAATTTTATTGATGATTTTAATAATTATCCTCCAGTTCCTACTAGATGGGAAGGTGTTGAATGTTATGGACATTCTCCATTATTATATGGAAATAATTTAGAAAATGTAAGTATTATTGGTCGTGGAATTTTAAACGGTAATGGTAAAAAATGGTGGGACGAAAGACATAAAATTATAGAAAGCGGAAGATCTAAACCGGAAACAAAAATTGAAAAAAAACTTGCATTATTAAATCCTGGATATGAATCATCCGGTTCAGGAGGCGGCGGCAGAGAAGTTCAGTTTTTAAGACCTCCAATAATTCAACTTTTAAAATGTAATAATATCAGGATAGATGGTATTACCTGTAAAAATTCTCCTTTCTGGAATACCCATCTTGTATATTGCAATAATGTAAATATCAGTAATTCAAATTTTCTTAATCCGTCTAATGCTCCTAATACTGATGGAATGGATATAGATTCTTGTACTAATGTTCATATTTCAAATTGTACATATGATGTTGGTGATGACTGTCTTTGTATAAAATCCGGAATTGATAAAGACGGCAGAAGAGTAGGTAAGTCAACGGAAAATGTTACAATCACAAATTGTACGATGCTTCATGGTCATAGCGGTGTTGCTATAGGCAGTGAAATAGCAGGAGATGTTAGAAATATTGCAATATCTAATTGCATTTTTATTGGCACTGATCGTGGAATAAGGATTAAATCAAGAAGAGGGCGAGGTGGAATTGTTGAAGATATTCATGCAAATAATATTATAATGAAAGAAGTTATATGTCCAATAGTTATAAATTTATTTTATAAATGCGGATCTTCAGAAAAAGATAAACATTTATTCAGTTTAGATGAACTTTCAATTACTGAAGAGACTCCAACAGTTAGAAACATCTCATTATCTAATATAACTGCACGTGAAGTTTATTCTGCTGCCGGGATTTTACTTGGATTACCTGAGAATAAAATTAGGAATATTAGATTAGATAATATTGAAATCGAGATGACTAAAGATCAATCAAAAATAGGTGGTGAAGCTGCTATGATCAGAGGATTAGTTTTACCACAAATGGCAGGTGTCTGGGCTAAATTTATTCAAAATGCTAGATTTACAAATGTAAATATAATTGGTGCAAATGGTGAACAGATAGCAATAAATAATAGTAAAGATATTAATATTGATGGAAATAAAAAATAATAATTTTTTTTAAAATAAATTAATTATTCTTCTTCAATAAGTTTACTTTATTCAAAAAATATATTAAAACTCATAAAATACTTATAATAATATATTTTTTATAATGTGAAACAAGGTATGATAATGAATAATAATAGAAACAAACTACTAAAACAACTAATCAAAAAACGTATATTATTTTTAGACGGCGCTATGGGCGTAATGATTCAAGAATACAAACTTAATGAACATGATTATAAAGGTGATTTATTTAATGATAAAATAACATCAGCAAAAAAAAATATTTCAATAAAAAATTTAAATAAGAAAATAGATGTTAAAAAATATCAAAATGTTTTATTAAAAGGTAATAGTGAAATACTATCCTTAACCCAACCTGAGATTATCACTTCTATTCATAAAAAAATGCTTGAAGCCGGTGCTGATATTATTGAAACCAATACATTAAATGCAAATTCCATTTCTCAAGCAGATTATAAATTAGAAAATATTAGTTATGAATTAAATTATGCTTCCGCAAAAATAGCACATGAAATTGCTGATGTTTTTGAGAAAAAAAATCCTGAAAAACCGCGTTTTGTCGCTGGAGTAATAGGACCAACAAATAAAACATTATCAATTTCTCCAGAAGTAAATGATTCGAGTTTTAGAAATATAACTTTTGAACAGCTTGTTGCAAGTTATAACGAATCAATTAAAGGATTAATTGATGGCGGTGTTGATATTTTACTAATAGAAACAATTTTTGATACATTAAACTGTAAAGCATGTATTTATGCAATTAAGTCTTTTTTTGAGAAAAATAACATTGAACTGCCAATTATGATTTCAGCAACAATTGCTGATGCAAGCGGTAGAACTTTATCCGGACAAACATTACAAGCTTTTTATTATTCAGTAGCTCATGCTAATCCATTTAGTATTGGACTAAATTGTTCTCTTGGTATTATTGAAATGAAAAAATATATAATTGAGTTGTCTGAAATATCAAATTTTCCGGTTAGTGCACATCCTAATGCAGGTTTACCAAATGAATTTGGAGAATATACTGAAACACCTGAACATATGGCAAATAATTTAAAGGAAGTTGCAGAGCAAGGACATTTAAATATTGTTGGAGGATGCTGCGGAACAACTCCTGATCATATTAAAACTATTGTAAAATCAATAAATAATATTAAACCTCGAAAAATACCGGATAATAAACACTTAAGTGCTTTTTCCGGTCTTGAACCATTAGTTATTAAGCCGGATAGTTTGTTTGTAAATATTGGTGAAAGAACAAATGTTGCCGGATCAAAGAAATTTTTAGATTTAATTAAAAATAATGATTATCAATCTGCACTTGATATAGCCAGCAATCAAGTTAAAAATGGTGCTCAGATTATTGACATAAATATGGATGAGTCCATGATTGATTCTGAAAAAACAATGAAAAAATTTTTATTGCTTATAGCATCAGAGCCTGATATTTGCAAAGTTCCTATAATGATTGATTCATCTAAGTGGTCTGTTATTGAGACAGGCTTAAAATGTATTCAGGGAAAATGTATAGTAAATTCTATTAGCCTTAAAGAAGGAGAAAACAATTTTATTGATAAAGCACAAAAAATTTTAAAATATGGTGCCGGTATTATTGTTATGGCATTCGATGAAAAGGGACAAGCAGACACAAAAGATAGAAAAATTGAAATATGCAAAAGAGCTTATAAAATTCTTACTAAAATTGTAAATTTTCCTCCTGAAGATATTATTTTTGATTTAAATATTTTTGCAATAGGTACAGGTATAAAAGAACATCAAAATTACGCTTTGGATTATATTAATGCTGCAAAAGTAATAAAAAAAGAATTACCTTTTTGTAAAATTAGCGGTGGAGTTAGTAATTTATCTTTTTCTTTTAGAGGTAATAATACAGTCCGTGAAGCAATGCATTCTGTTTTTCTTTATCATGCAATAAAAGCCGGTATGGATATGGGTATTGTAAATCCAGGACAATTGACTGTTTATAATGAAATTCCACTTGATTTACTTAAAAAAGTTGAAGATATTGTTTTAAATAAAAGAGATGACGCAACTGAAATATTATTGGAATTTGCAAGTACTATTAAAGATAAAAATACATTTAAAAAAGATGATATTTCATGGAGAAAAAAAGAAATAAATGAAAGAATAAAATATTCTTTAATAAATGGAATATTAACTTATCTTAATGAAGATCTGGATGAATGTATAAAAAAAATAAATGATCCATTAGACATTATTGAAGGTCCTTTAATGGATGGAATGAATAAAGTAGGTGAACTTTTTGGTTCAGGTAAGATGTTTTTACCGCAAGTAGTAAAAACTGCAAGAGTAATGAAAAATGCTGTTGACTATTTAATGCCTTTTATAAAAAAAGATGAAAAAGATCCTTTAAAAAAACATTCAAAAGGAAAAATTTTATTAGCTACTGTAAAAGGTGATGTTCATGATATTGGTAAAAATATTGTTTCTGTAGTTCTTCAATGCAACAGTTATGAAATTATAGATCTTGGTGTTATGGTGCCTCCTGAAAAAATAATTAAAGAAGCAATTGCAAATAATGTTGATATAATTGGATTAAGTGCATTAATTACTCCGTCATTAGATGAAATAATAAATGTTGCTAAAGAAATGCAAAAAAATAAAATGGATATTCCATTAATAATTGGTGGAGCAACTACTTCAAAACTGCATACTGCAGTTAAAATTACTCCTAATTTTAATAATCCTATTATCTATGTTAAAGATGCTTCTTTAGCTCCATTATATGCAAACAAGTTAATCAATCATAAATTAAAAAAAATATTTTTTGAACAGATAAATAAAGAATATGAGGAAATTAGAATTAATAGAGAAAATTCTATAAAAACATCTGAATATTTAACTTTAAAAGATGCAAGGATCAATAGATTTAAACCTAATTTTAAGAAATATAAACCTGTTAAACCTTCTTTTTTAGGTATTAAAAAATTTATTTCTTATCCATTAACAGAATTAGCAAAATATATTGATTGGTATTATTTTTTTAAAGCATGGGATATGAATATAAAATTTCCAGATATTCTGAACGATAAAACTCATGGAGAAGAAGCAAAAAAAATATATAAAGATGCTTTAAAAATATTAGATGAAGTAAATATAAATAAATCATTAACTGCAAATGGTATAATAGGTTTTTTCCCTGCTAACAGTTTAAATAATGATGATATTGAAGTGTATGAAAATGAAAAAAGAGATAATGTTTTATGTAGAATAAGTACATTAAGACAGCAGAATAAAAAGAAAACTACACCTTATTATTTATCATTAAGTGATTTTCTTGCATTAAAAGAAAGTAATATCAAAGATTATATTGGATTTTTTGCAGTAACAGCCGGAATAGGTGTTGATAAACTAGCTGAAAAATATTATAAAGAAAATAATGATTATAAAAGTATTATGGTTAAAATATTATCTGACAGATTAGCTGAAGCTTTTGCAGAATTATTGCATGAACGAGTAAGAAAAGAATTCTGGGGTTATTCTTTAAAAGAAAATTTAATTCAACAAGATTTATTTAAAGAAAAATATACAGGTATAAGACCTGCTCCGGGATATCCACCATGTCCGGATCATTCCGATAAAAAAATAATATTTACGCTTTTAGATGTAGAAAAAAATATTCAGATAAAATTAACTGAAAGTAATATGATGCTTCCTGAAGCTTCTGTTTCCGGTTATTATTTTTCATCACCAGAATCAAAATATTTTAGTGTTGGTAAAATAACTAAAGAGCAGGTAATTGATTATGCAGGTAGAAAAAATATTAGCATTAACAAAGCAGAGAAAATACTATCATCAATTTTAGCATATTAATTTTTTAATCTTGCTTCAATTTCATTTTTATAATTTTCTATTAATAATTCAATATAATTATCTTCAAATTTTTTAAAAGATAAAATTGTATTATTTGAATAGTCACCAAAAATTTTATTTAAAACTTCAAAGTAATAATTTCTGGCTTTTTCATAATATCCTTTATTATAATAATCTTCATATAATTTATAATCTATTGAAAAAGTATTTTTTAATTCATTTCCATAATTATCAATTTTATTTTTCATCATTATTTTATTAGTTTTAATAATTTTATTTATTGCTAAATCCGTATAATTTGAATATTGATTATCTAATATTACATCATAATAATAATTAAGAGCACTATTATATCTATTATTTTGATATTCAATATCCCCTTTAGAAATTAATGATCTTGCGCTAACATTTTGTGCTTGAATTTTATCTTTGTCTGTTATTTGATTAGTAATACTTAAAATACTTCTTAAAGCATCATCTGTATAATCAGAATTTGGAGTTTCTTTTATAATAGTTTGTAATTGAGTTAATGCGAAGTTAAATTTTTTATTTTTTATATTTAATAATGCTTTTTCATAAATTGAAGAAGCTTTTGTATTATCCAAATCTTTTTGTATTTTTATAAGTTTTTCATATGAATTATTAATTTGATCAATTTGTTGTATAACTATTTTAAACTCATTAGCCGAATTTGTATAATTTTTTTTATCATAATAATTTTCAGCAAGATTATAATGCTGATTTAATTTGTCAAACTCTTTTATTGTTTCTGCATATTTTTCATAGTTTCCAAGTAAATTTTTATATTCTTCTATTTTATTTTGTAATTCTTGATTTTTTTTTGATGTATCAAAATCTGAAGATTTTAAAGAATTAATATTTTGACGTTGTAATTGGACTTGATTTTGTAATCGAAGTATAGAATTATTTAAATTATTTAATTCTGTAAAAATATATTCTTTTCCATTATCTGTTGAAAAACCATTTTTAATTTCTTTTATTTTTTTTGGATTATCATAATTTTTTGATTGCAAAAAATTTTTAATATCATTAATAAATTTTTTCCAATACTTTTCTTGTTTTTCTTTTTCTATCGTTAAACTTAGATATTTTTCATTTAATTGTATTATCTGACTGTTTGAACTCTCAAGATTTTGTTGTAAATTAGATACTGTACTTTCTATCTTTTTCCTTTCATTTAATGTAATATTATATTCTTTATTTAATAGTCTTCTTTGAGCTTCAATTTCACTTAATTTTCTTTCTATTATTTGTTTTTCTAATAAAGTTTTTGTTATACCTTTTTCAGATAATAATCTTTCTGTTTCTAATCTCAGCAATTCTCTTCTCTGACGAAGTAAAACTTCATATTCTTCAGCTAATAAATTAAGTATGTATTTTCCTTCATCAATATCAGATTTAGGTATTTTATCTTCCAATAACATTTGAGGTAGAAAAATCATCAATAAAATAATTAAAACTGCACCAATTGCCATTCCTATTATTTTTAATATATTTATAAAAATGTTCATATTATTGACTCCCGATATTATTTTTCTAATTCAACAACACCTAATTTTATCCAATCATCACTTGGTTTTTTAATATTATATATTCCTTTGGAAAACCAAATTTCCGGTCTTTTTTTAAATTCCTCATATTCTTCAGCTTTAAGGAGTAATTGTATAAAATGATCTGCAAGAGGAAATTTAGTTTCATAATAAAATTTTGCAAAATTTGTTGCTGTTGAAGACCATTTTTCTACTGCATCATTTTTTAAATTAATTGTTTCTTCTGTTTCTTCATTTGGATGTTTTAATTTAATTGAATAATATTTTTGCCAAAATTTAATATTTTCAACTAACGAGTTATGAAGTTTTTTATAATAGTCAAAATGTTTTTTATCAAAAAACATATCAGAACCAATAAGAGAATATTTATTTTTTTCGCCTAATTTTATTATTGAATATAAAACTTTACCTTCTTTTTTCCCTTTAGGTCTGGCTTTATCAACTTTTAAAAATTTAAAATTAAAATTTTTATATATATCACTTTTTATATTATATTCTTTCTCAAACTCTAAGCTTGTAGCTTTAAATGCATTATCTGTTAATAATAAATTCGTTTGGTATTGTTTATTTATTGCTTCAAGTCTTGCTGCTGTATTAACAGTATCTCCAATTACACCTAATTCAAAATTGTTATCAGTACCGGTCTTACCATATGTAACAACACCATAATCAAAACCAACTCTAAAATTAAAATCAATTTTAAGATCTTTACATATTTTAGGTACAATTCCTAAAATATCTAATGCGCTATAAAAAGCATTAAGAGCAGTTGGATTTTTACTTTTATTACTTAAATCTCTGAATATTATTATACATGCATCACCTTCATATTTATTAATTTTACCATATCGCTTATCAATAATATTTTCAACTTCAATCCAAATATGGTTAATAATATTCATTACTTTATCTTTATATTTTTCAGCAATTGTAGTAAATCCTTGAACATCAAGAAATAGTATTGCCATTGATTCATCATGAGGATCTAATAAACTTTTATCATTTTTAAGAGTTGCTATAAGTAAATCTTTATCAGCAATACCGGAAACAATATCACCAACTGATACCAGAGATTTAACAAGTTCAATAAATGAACTATCTAAATTATGTGTTTCTTTAAATTTTGTGATTAATTCATGAAGTGATCCTTTAACAATTCCTGTTCCTTTGATTTCATTACTGACTTCTGCCATTCTATCACTGATTTTATATATTTCTTTTGTTGCAGTCATTGTATTAGAAATTTTTATTAAACCACCAATTACAAAAATTATAAATAGCATTAAAAGAAAAACATTTCTTACATTATTAATAAGATAGAAAAATTCATCTTCTTTATCAGCGATTAATAAAATCGGTGTTTCTAGATTAATGTTTTCTCTATCAAAATTTTTTCTTATTCCGGTTTCAGATATTTGAGCTAATCCTATATATTTTTTTCCATTAAATTCAAAAATTATATGTTTTTCTTTTTTCTTTTTTTGTTTTTCTTGTTCTTCTTTTTCTAAAATTTTATCATTAATATAATTATAATTTATTTTTTCTTTGTCAAATATAACTTCAATATCATTTCGTTTGCCAATTTTTATATAATTATCTTCTTCAGGAAAAAAAATTCCAGTAATACTGTTATCATATTTTGATCTTTTTAAAGATGATATAAGAACATAATTAAAAGTAGTTTTTACACTTTTGTCATAGGGAAGTCCTTCTTTTTCCTCAATGTAATTTACAGCATTTGATAAATCAAATTGTGTTGTTCTCATATTTTCAACAAATTTATTAACATTATATGTAATTAATAATTTTTTAATAACAACTTCAAAAACAAAAATAATAAAGATAAGTATTAAGATAAAGACAATAATATCCATAAATAATAATGTTATTTTGAGATTCTTTTTTTTGTCGAATAATTTTTTTGACATTGAAAAATTCTCCAATTTTGTTAATAAATTATTATTTATTTTACGAAAATTAAATATAATATGCAAATTATATTTAATTTTAAATATTAAAATTTATTTTTTTATTAAAAATTATATTTTGCATTTTATTTTTTTTTATGTATAATAAAGAAAATTCTATTTTTTAAAATAATTTTAATAATAAAAAAAATGAAAAAATTAATTATTTTTTTACTAATTTTATTTTTTTTCTCAATTACGTTTTTAAGTACTCAGGAAAAAGAACTTATAAAATCAGGTAAACAATATTTAGTTGTAATTGCGATAGATAAGTATAAAAATAGACTTCCTTTAAGAGATCGTGTAAATGGCGCAAAAAAAATAAAAAATATGTTATTTTCCAAATATGAAATTGATGAATTAATTGAGCTTTATGATTATGAAGCAACTCATATTGATATAAAATTAACTTTGTCAGATTTAATTAAAAGATTAAAAAATGAAGATTCATTAATAATATATTATTCAGGACATAGTTATGTTGATAAAAAAACAAATGAAACTTATTGGCTTCCGTATGATGCAGGTATTAATGAATACGAAAAAGAATTATGGATGTCAAATACTGAATTAATTTCACAAATAAATAAAATTAATGCAAAACAAATATTTGTAATATCTGATTCAACATTTAATACAAGTCTTTTAAATATTGAATCAATCCAAGATAATCAAATTTTTTCAAATGAATATTTTATTAATTCTTATTCAAAAAAATCAAGACAATTTTTATGTTCAGGAGAATTAGAAACCAGCATTATTAAAACAGATTTTTCTGAAGAGTTATATAATGCCTTAAAACGACTAAATAAAAATTATGTTGACCCGGTAATGATTTATAATGAAATAAAAAATCGAATAAATAAATCAAATCCTGTTTATGGTGTTATTGAAAATATTGGACATCAAAAAAGTGCAAGTCTTGTCTTATTTGAAAGATCAAATCAGTTATCAATTAAAAATTTAGAAGCAATTGATAGAGAAAAAGAATTAGCAAAAGAAAAGGAAAAAGATACAGAAAAAGAAGTAATAATAAAAGAAAAAATTGTACGAACCAAAAATTTTACCCCATTTAGAGATTTACACCCCATCAATAAAGCTGGAAGAGTTCTGATGCCTGTTTCAGCTCCTGTTTTTGGATGCGGACTTATATTATTAGGCGTGGATTTTGCATATATGTTCACAGTACTTGATAATGAAATACATTCCGGTGTTTCATATGAGGATTATGTAAGAGCTTATAGAACACATATTATAATGTTTATTACTGCTGTTGCTGTTTCATCTGTAGGATTAACAGGCATGATAATTTCCATACCATTATTAGCTTATAAAGAAGGTTGGTTTAATAAGTTTAAAGAAAGAAAAAATCTTAGTCTTAATTTAAACATGGATTTAAATAGTGATTTATCGTTATTTTTGAATTATAAATTTTAATTTTTTTTAATTATTATCTGCTTTAACAAATATTGATAAAACTCCTGCATTCAAAGATTAATCTATATAATTTTTTTTATTATTTATCCAATACCAAGCACGAACATTAGCACCACTTTCATTATCTACTCCTGCAATATAAAGATTATCGTTATAAGCAAATACTGAATAAGCATTTGCATTTGTTCCGACACCAAAACTTGAACCAGGTATTAAATGTCTATTATCATTTTTCCAATAACATGGTCTTTCTATTGTAGAAACAACAAAAGCTCCACCAATATAAATTACAACATTTTTTTCATTATCACTTTTTTCTGTCCACTCTTTTTTTGACATAAGAGAAAAATATTCACAGCTTGAGATAAGAAAGGTAAGCATTAAAAAGAGTAATATTTTTTTCGTAATAAAACTCCAAATTTAAAAATTAAGAAATTTTAATAAAATGAAAATATTTTAATATATAAATTATATCATAAAAAATTAGATAGGATGTAAAAATAATAAATTTATTATAATATAATAAAAATAAAAAAACCTTTGGGGGGGACAGAGGTTTAGTTTTTTTAAAAAAAATCCTGACAGGTTTTTAAAAAATGTCAGGATTAAGATTATTAAAAATATGAAAAAATATTTATTATTATATGACAGGCGAGACGCCTGTCATACATATACTTATAAATTTACTTCAAGAAGATAACTCTTACTTTTTGTGTTATAAGTTGTTTTTGTTTTACCAATTAATTTAGACTTTCCTTTTTGAAATACATAAATATTTAGATAAATATCAGGAAGTCCTTTTTCTTTTTCCTTTTTGTTTTTATCCATAAAAGCACTTTCATCAAATAATATTTCAAAATAACCATTGTTATCTGTCCATGATTCACCAAGAAAATCATCTGCGCTTTTTTTATCTTTATCAAAAGCTTTTATTAATAAACCGGTGCAAGGAAGTTTAGTATTGCCAATTATTGTTCCATGAATATTAAAAGCGCCTTCTGGTAATTGAGGCTTTTCTTTTAGAATAATATTTTCAACTAATTTAATATCTGCATTAAGTATTGTTTTTGTTTTATGAATAACATTTCCTTTTGTGTCTAATACTTTAATATAAATATCTGGTTTTATATCTTTAGCAAATCCATCTCTAAAAGCTTTTTCTGTAAAAGATATTTTATAATGACCATCTTTATCAGTTTTACATGATCCTAAAAAGTCATCTTCTTTAATATCCTGATCATAAAGCCTTATAATAACTCCTTGAACTGGCTTTTTATCAGAACTTAAAATTTTTCCTGTAACACTATAAGGTATGTCCAACAGTTTTTCGATTTTTTCTCTTTTTTCTTTTTGACTCATAACTGCTTTATCTATATTTGCAAGTTCATTTTCATCAACTGG
>CAZYID010000006.1:30721-33838 GCA_964646595.1 uncultured Spirochaetales bacterium
TCAGTAATAATAGGTGTTAAATTTTGTATTGTCCCAATAGAGCCTTTTGTAAGAATAAAAAATCTAAAAGGTTTTTTTAATAATTTTGCATTTCGTAATATAGCTAATTCTTCAGGTTTTTCTTCTACAGCTCTAATTTCTTCTATTCGATCAGCATGAATTATGTTATGCAGTTTATTATCTTCATCATATTCAGTGATCTCTTTAAAGTTATTTAATTTAATATTTTGAGCAACAACTTTACTTAATCTGATAATTATTTCTCCGTTTTTAAATTGTCTGCTGTCAATCCTTAATCCCCATTTCGCAGTTTTTTTAGCAAATGTTAATTTATAAAATACAGGTGATTTTCTAAAATTAACCGGATTATTGTCGGGTCCGATTGTTGATTTTAGTAAAGGATTAAAATTATCACTTGTTGCAGGATCTTCGCCAACAACAATATTTGTATTTTTTACAGTAACATTGTTTGCCTGTTGGGTTATTGGCCAGATTGATACATTAGCATCAGTAGTATCTGCTGTTCCTTCTAAAGGACCTGCATCCCAACGTCTTGCAGTATCAACATTTGTTGTAAATGTTGAAGGCTGATTTATAAATGCTGTCAGACAGCCGTGACGCTTTTCAGGCGGTGGAAAATCAGTTGATGTTATTCTCCATTTAAATTCAACAAGAGTATAATTTTTAACGCCTGTAGGTGTAGAATACCCTGATAATGCAGGTATTGCATCAACTGCAATTAAATTATATACACCTGCTGCCGGCGGATCAAATCTCATAAATTTATTTTGTACATATTTATCATCTGTAGCTAATAATGCTTGTCCGATTATTTGTTCCCAATCTTCATCACGAGCTAACAAAGGTACAAAGTCGCTTCTAGTTTGAGAATCCCCATAAAAGGTTTGAATATCAGCAGGTCCCGGTACAATGCCGCGGTTGGATATTCTTAACCACACTCTATTAAAATAATTATTTGCAGCATCAAAGTCAGACCATGCATTTCTATATACTTTTATACCTGTACTATTTTTTTGATCATTATAAATTTGGTAAGCACCTCCCGGGCCATCAGTAGGTGTTTCATTTCTAGCAAATCCTGCCGGATATCTAGGATCATCAGCGTCCTGACCTCCTGTAGTTGGAACATCATGCGGATCATAAGCCGCACCATCTCCTAAAAAGATACCAAGTATGATATCAGGACTTACAGAACCCCCTGCTGGGGCAGAACCGTCATCAGTAACATTGTCGCGAATATAAAAATCCGGTAAAAATTGTCTGACTCCGCATCTTAGATCATTTTTTAAAATAGAATCATCAATTAGATAATCATTTGTTGCTATGCTTTTAATAACTGTTGGAGTAGGTAATAGAGGTGCATCAACTACACCAATTATAAAAATTCTTCTTGCAAGTCTTAATTCATCATGAGCAAAATCCCATTGAGTATCACCTGAAGTCATTCCGCCCAAAGGAAGTGACTCTGCTCTAGCTGAAAGTGTAGAATTCATTGCGTTAAATTCACCTGAAGTTTGATAATAATTAACTAATCCCGGTTTAAAAAAACCTGTTGTAGAATCTTCTGTAGAATCATCCCAATCTGCAATGCTGTATCTAATTTTTGTTGGAATATTAAAAGTGTCAAATCGAGTAGGTGCATCACGATAAATAATTGATGATATTTGATTTGCACCGATATTAGGCTGATTAGTTGTTAAAGCATTTATTAGAATATTATCACTTCTATAAAAATCAATTTCTCCGGAACGTTGTGTAGTCTCATAACCGATCATATATGTTTCAAGAGCACTTAGTTCAAAACCTGTGTCATAAAATGCATATCTGACAAATTCCCAATTACTTGTAATATTCTGATTATTATCTTCAAATAATCCAAAACCTACTTTTGCTGTATCAAAATTACCAGCAGTATCACCTAAAAGTCTATATGCCGGCACAGATAAAATTGCAGAACTAAATGCACCTGTAGAATTCATATCTTTATAAGTTAATTCAAAAATTTGATCTCCTGAAGATTCTTTTTTGTCTATACGAATAATAACAAAATCAGTTTCCCAATCAATTGTACTTGTTGAAATAAAATATTTGTCATTAGCAGGATCAAATATTTTAACTACAGCGCGTTTACCTGTATATGTGCCTGTAAGAACATCAATTAATGTTAATAAAAAGTTATATGGACCATTTTTAAGCAGTAAACCGGCTCCGGTAGATTTAAAAGTAAAATCATTATTAGCTTGATCTTTTCCGCTTAAAGTATCACCTGAAGTAGTAACATCTACTTTTATGCCTGCTTCCAGGTATGCAAATGAAGTTCCAACAGTATCATCAGTTTTACCATCATTTTCAAAAATATAATTATAGGTTCTAATAAAGTTTTTTGTAGAAACTGCACCAGCACTTGCTATAGTTAAAATATTACCTAAAGATGCTGTAACAGTTGCTCCACCTGATTCTACCCAAACAGGAACTGTTATTGAAGGATTTACTTCTTCAGCTGTATTTGAACATGCGCCTTCTTCACGAGGATAATATCCCCATCCTTCTATCTGTTGTGTTTGAACAGTTGGATTGTAAGATATTACAAATCTTCTTGTTATTCCTGCAGCTGTATGACTTGCTCCGTCTGTATAATCATCAACGCTTATTATATAAATACCATTTATATCCATTGTTGCTTGATTGATTGTTGAAGATAAGCCGGTAAATGTAAGTGCAACAGTTGAGCCATCCGGTTTTGTTAATGTTGCTGAAGGAGCAGTTGCTCCAGGAGAAGTTGTAATTATTTCAACTGTCAAATCTCTATTTGAATGTATTGCTAAAGGCGATTCATCAGTAACAAACAACGAATCAAGATCAAAAGGTGTATCATCAACACCTCCAGGATCATCTGTAAAAGTAATATTTATTTCTGGTGGAGTTGCGGAAGCTATACTAAATGTATCTGTATTTTGACTTGATATTCCTGGATCATCTGTTTCTTTTACTGTAATTGTATATGCACCTCCGGCTAAACTTGAAAATAAATTAGAGTATTGTCCTGTAGAAGCTACAGTTGTTACAGGAACAGATGATGGAGTAGGGCCGGTAAGA
>CAZYID010000006.1:33938-35349 GCA_964646595.1 uncultured Spirochaetales bacterium
GTAACATCCCAATTACTTGCCGGAAGATTAGTTATTGTACTGCCTGTTTTATTTTGAGCTGTTATATTAAAAGAAGCTGATTCATTATTAAAAAATCTGGGAATACTTCTTGCAAATGGACCGCCAGTAAATAAAAATGACGGACTAATAATATCAAAATAATCAGAGTAATCTTCAAAAGTTGGATCTGCAGAATACTCAAGTTTTAATCTTACATTACTTTCAACTGCCTGATAATTTACAGTAATATTATTTAATATTCCGCTAGCAAAATCTCCATGCACAGTTGTTAAAGCACCTGCAGGATCAGACACAACTGTCCATCCTGTATTTGGAAAATTAGCAGGAGGATTTCCTACATCAAATGGATTATCTGCATCAATCCTGCCGTTTGTAATCGCATCATAAGCAGTAGCTTCATTTGTAACATCATAGATATTTTGCCATATAAAATCCGGATTTATCACATCTATAGGATCAGAGTCATAAGTATCAGCACTCCAGCCTGTTTCCTGATTAGTAAAAGTAAAAATACCTCCTACAACCTCATTATTCATTACTGATACAAATGATATTGATCCGGTTCCATCAAATTGAATGCTTGTAATACTTATTCCGCCAAGACTATCTTTAAACTCAAATCCATATGCACTTGTTAATCCATAAGTATAAAAAGTAGGAGTGAGCTCTTCAACTTTTTGTCCATATGTTGTTATTATAGGACCGCCGGAGAATTCTCTCATTGTTACAGTTATTTCTTCTTCATCCCATCGGCATCCTTCTACAGGCATACGTCCATAAGGACCACCTGTGAATTCACGAAAGGCAGGGGTGATATTTATAAATTGAGTAGCATATTTTGTCATTCCACTATTAGGAACAAATATTGCTTCAACTTCTGCTCCTGAAAAAAAATAGCGTGTTCCAATTTTAAATGCTATATCTAAATCATTAGGAAATGGTCCAGGACTTATCCCATCTACAAATTTTGATTTTGTAAAAACAGTAGTTGCACCATATTTTAAATTTACATAAAATGTACCTTCACCAAATCCATCAGGATTTTGGTAAGTAAGTCTTACAGTAATATCAATTGGTTTCCATTCAACTTCAGAAGCAGGTGGGGATATCAAAAAACTTAAACTTGCCATAAATAACTCCTTAAAACATTTTATATTTAAAAATTTATCATTTTCAAAAAAATGACAGATTAATTTACTAATGTAACGAAAAATTTTACTTTATTATTTATTTTTCATTATCAGCTTTTACAAATATTCCATATGCTATTGAATTATTTAAATTTTCAATAGAATGATGTGTGTTATTTAACCAATAACATGCAAAATAAGAATCATGACCTGATATATAAGCATTATCATTAAAAACATATATTGAAAAACCATTCCCT
>CAZYID010000007.1:0-33024 GCA_964646595.1 uncultured Spirochaetales bacterium
TCGAAAAAAAAGAAGTTGAAATAGCAAAAGCATATATTATTTATAGAGCAAAACACGATGTAATAAGAGACTCTAAAAAGTTATTTTTAGATATTAATTTAACAATGGATGGCTATCTTAGCCAGTCTGATTGGCGTGTTAATGAAAATTCAAATGTAAATTTTTCTCTGGGTGGTTTAATTTTACATAACTCCGGAGCAATAACAGCAAATTATTGGCTGAAAAATATTTATCCGGAGGAAATTGCAAAAGCGCATAGAGAAGCTGATTTTCATATTCATGATCTTGGTATGTTTAGCGGTTACTGTGCCGGCTGGTCTCTTCGCCAGCTTATTGAAGATGGACTTGGAGGAGTAAAAAATAAAATCAGTTCTAAACCGGCAAAACATCTTTATACTCTTATTTTTCAAATTGTAAATTTTCTTGGTATTATGCAGAATGAATGGGCAGGCGCTCAAGCATTTTCAAGTTTTGATACTTACCTTGCACCTTTTGTCAGGATTGACAAGCTTAAATACAAAGAAGTAAAACAGGCTATTCAAAGTTTTGTGTTTGGAGTAAATACTCCATCAAGATGGGGGAGCCAGGCGCCTTTTACAAATATCACTCTTGATTGGACAGTTCCGGATGATTTGAAAAATAAACCTGCGATAGTTGGCGGTAAAGAATTAGATACAACTTATGGTGATTATCAAGAAGAAATGAATATGATCAATAAAGCATTTATTGAGATAATGCTTGCCGGAGATGCAATGGGAAGAGGCTTTCAATATCCGATTCCAACTTATAATATTACAAAAGATTTTCATTGGGATTCTGAAAATGCTAAGATGTTATTTGAAATGACTGCAAAATATGGCACTCCATATTTTCAGAATTTTATTAATAGTGATCTTAATCCGGGTGATGTAAGATCAATGTGCTGCAGACTTCAATTGGATAAAAGAGAATTAAGAAAAAAAGGCGGCGGATTATTTGGGGCGGATGAATTAACAGGATCTATAGGTGTTGTTACTATAAATATGGCAAGAATTGGATATTTATCAAAAACGAAAGAAGAATTTTTTAGAAGATTAGATTTTATTATGAATTTAGCTGCAGAATCATTAATTATTAAAAGAAAAGTCGTTACTCGTCTTTTAGAAAATAATTTTTTTCCATATTCAAAGAAATATTTAGGACATTTTAATAATCATTTTTCTACTATTGGTATAAATGGAATGAATGAATGTCTTTTGAATTTTATGGGTAAAGATATTAGTGAAAAAGAAGGAATTGATTTTGCCTTAGAAGCTTTAGAATACATGAGAAACAGGTTGGCAGATTATCAGGAAGAGACTGGAGATCTTTTTAATCTTGAAGCTACTCCGGCAGAAAGTACAAGCTATAGATTAGCAAAGCATGACAAGGAAAGATATCCTAATATTATTACCAGTGGAACAAAAGAACCATATTATACAAATTCTACTCAATTACCGGTAAATCATACTGATGATATTTTTGAAGCTCTTGATTTACAAGCTAAACTTCAGGCTACTTATACCGGAGGCACAGTATTTCATACTTTTATTGGGGAATCAATTACTGATTGGAAAGCTTGCAGGAATTTGGTGAAAACAATTGCAAGTAATTATAGAATACCTTATTTTACAATTTCACCAACTTTTTCTATTTGTCCGGTTCACGGTTATTTACAAGGGGAACAGTTTAATTGTCCAATTTGTGAAGAGGATGAAAAAAGAAAAATATATAAAGAAATTAAAAATTTAAAAGAAGAACGTAAGTCTTTAATTAAAAATTTAAAATAAATCTTTGGGGAGGGAGAATAACTATGCACACTATTGAGCAAATTGATCGAGAAATTTCAACACTTAATGATGAGTTACAAAAAGTAAAGGGTACTGAAACAGAAGTTTATACAAGGATAGTCGGGTACCACAGAGCTGTTGACAACTGGAACAAAGGAAAAAGAGAAGAATATAATCATCGGAAAGAGTTTGTGGTAAATCAAGACAAACTATCTGAGGATATACTGGCTAAGAAGAATTATGAAGAAACAGAAGTTTCTGTTATTGATGAGAAAAAAGAAGAACAATGTCTAGGTATTAATGATTTAAACTTGGATAGAATTTCAGGGTTTAAATTATTTACCAGTCAATATTGTCATAATTGTAGTCCAGTTAAAAATTTTTTGAAAGATCTTCATGTTAATGGCGAAGAAATTGATGTTAGTACGGATTTGGGAATAAACCTTGCAAAAAATTATGATGTGATGTCAACACCTACAGTTCTTCTATTTGATGAAAATGATAACATAGTGTCAAAAGCATTCTCTGTTGATGAATTAAAAAAAGTTTTCTCAAAAAAAGAAAATTTGTTTTTAAGAAATTAATTAAAAAAGGCTTTAAATTGGTTCATTTGTAAAGAAACTGATTGCAGAATTCTACTTTATATTAAAACATATGAGAGTAGAATTCTGCAATATCTTATTAAATTAAATTAATTAAAGAAAATGCAATTCTTTGGAATTCAAAAAAACACTCTTATTGATTACCCTGGTGAAGTAGCAGCAACTCTATTTACTTCCGGATGTAATTTTTTCTGCCCTTATTGTCATAATCCTGAACTAATAAATAAAAATGATAAAATTAAACCAATTGAATGGAAAGAAATATTTGAGTTTTTAAAAAAAAGAAAAAATGTACTTGGCGGGATATGCATTACCGGAGGAGAGCCTTTACTTAATAAAGAAATTTCTAAGATAATTGATGAGATTCATTCTATTGGTTTAAAGGTAAAAATTGACACTAATGGTTCTTTCCCTGATAGAATGATGAAATGCGATGCGGATTATATTGCAATGGATATTAAAACTTCTTTAGAAAAATATAAACTTGTTTGTTCTTTAGAAATAAATAAATTATCTCAGTTGCTGAAAGAATCAATAAATTTAATAATCAATTCAAATATTCCCCATGAATTTCGAACAACAGTTGCCCCGGAGATTGTTGAAGTTGATGATATAAGAAAAATAGCAAAATTAATAAAAGGTGCAGACAAATATGTTTTAGCTCAATTTCGACCAAAAAATACATTAAATCCTGATTGGGAAAATATCCCTCCTTATTCAATTACTGTTTTGGAAGAAATGAAAAAAATAGTAGTTTCAACAGGAATAGAATGTGAAATAAGAGGTAAGCATTAGTGATTAATTAAAAAAACAGGAAGATTGTTTCAATCATTTTGCTTTAAAAAAAAATGAAAATATGAAGCTGGGTATTTTTCTAAAAATGTAAAAAAATTGACAAATTTTGATATATTTAATATAATCTTTATATGTTTTTGGGGTATTAATTATATTTACCGGGGGGGGATATAGTTTTGATTGATAAAGTAGATGCAGAAAACATAAATAAAATCCTACAAAAAGCTATCCTTCAATTTAACAGAAAAAACATAGATTCTTCCAAAGATTTATTTTTTAAAGTTCTTGAAAAAGATCCTTCTAACCCTGAAGCAAATTATTATTTAGGCCTTGCATACTCAAAAGAACTAAACTGGAAAAAAGCTGTTGTTCATCTAAAAGCTGTTGTTGATATGAGTGTTAATTTCTTATATACTCAGCAGTGCAGGATGGTTTTAGGATATATTTATTTTAATAACAAAGAGTATAAAAGAGCTGAGATTGAATTTTTAGAGGTTTTAAAATCAAAAGTAAATATAGTACAAGTTTATGCAGCTTTAGCAGCAGTTAAGTATTACCTTGGAGAAAAAAAAGAAGCAATAAAATATGCAGAAAAAGCATGTGATGTTGATTCGTTTAATTTAAATGCAAAAAATACATTTGGTTATTTTTTGTGTGATTTTGAAGTTGATATTCCAAGAGGACTTGAAATGATTAGAGAAGTAGTCAGGATAAAACCTAATAATCCGGCTTATCTTGATTCACTAGGATGGGCATATTACAAAAAAGGTGATTTCAAAGCCGCAATTACAAGTTTAAAGAAAGCTATGGAATTCTCTGAAAATAATCCGGAAATTACTGAACATTATAAGTTTATTTATAAATCAAAGTAAGGGGAAAAAGTTTGAGATTCATTTTTTTTGTTTCAATATATTTATTCTTGCTTAATTTCATTTTTTATACACAGGAAATTAATCTTTCTAAAGAGTATTCGATGGATGAATTTCAGGATGGAATCAGAGCTTTTCATAGTACAGAATATGAACGTGCAATAACTTTTTTTTTAAAGTCTCTTAGTTTTGATGAAGAGAATCAACTTGCCAGGTATTTTTTAGGTGAAAGTTACAGAAAAGCCGGATATGATAAAAATGCTATTTTTGTATGGAATAATTTATTATCTTTAGGATACAGAGAAAGAAGTTTAAACGATAAAATAGAATATTTATATAATAAAAGAGGAATGCTTCATGAAATAAATATTAATAAAACCTTTGTTTTAAAAGAAGATATAAAAGGTTATTATCAAAGTACTGTTTCTCCATTATTTATAAAACCTTCGCAAATCTCAATTGATAAAAATAATCATTATTTTATTGCTTCATTTTTAACCGGATTGGTAGTTGAGTTGGATCCAAATTTTAATTTAGTTAAAAACCATTTTCCATTATTAGAAAAAATAAAAAAACCATTTGGAGTTGTAGTAGATAATGAAGATTATTTATATGTTTCTGATTTTGAAAATAATACTGTTATAAAATTTGATAAGCATGGAGTAATAAAAACAAAAATTGGTTTTAAAGGGATAAATAAAGGAGCATTACTTGGTCCCGAATATTTATTGATAGATGATGAAGATAATTTGTATGTTGTTGATTCTGGGAATCATAGAATCAATAAATATAAAACAAATGGCGAAATCTTATTTTCTTTTGGTAATGATAGTAATAGTGACGGAAAATTAATTAATCCAGCCGGAATGTATTATTTTGATAATAGTATTTATGTCTGTGATAAGGGTAATGACAGGGTAGTTGTTTTTGATAAAAGCGGGAATTATATTACTTCTTTTGGAGAAGGAAGACTTAAAAATCCGTATGATATAACTCGTGATAATTTTGATAGATTTTTAATATTATGTGAAAAAGAAATCTGGGTTTATGAAGAAGAAAATTCACTTTGGTATATTTTAGATGCTGTTGGAAATCGACTGGAAAGAGGAACTTCTATTGTAATGGATAAGGAAAATAACTTATTGGTAAGTGATTTTAATACTTCACGTTTGTTAGTTTTTTCCCATGAAAGGGAAAGATATACAAACCTTAATGTAAATATTGAACGAGTTTTTTCACAAAATTTTCCTGAAGTCCACATATCTTTAACAGTTGAAAAAGATGATTTTACAATACCGTCAGGAGTAGATATACCTAATATAACAATATTTGAAAATGGAAAAATTGTACCGCTAATTGGAAAAACATATACTCAGGAAAGAGATAAAAGAACAGATATAATGATAATTTATGATAATAATACAAATATAGCTGCAAATAAAAATGATATTAAAATAATTATTGATAATTGGCTGCAAAATATTGATCCTATGACAAATGTTGGTTTTGTTGCATTTAAAGGCGGTGAAACTGTTTTAATGAATAACTTAGGTTCCCCAAGATTATCAATATTAGATTCAATTGATAATTGCAGTTATGAGAATAGGACAGATAAAGGAGCCGGAATAAAGTTTAGTATTTACAATATGTTAAGAAAATTTTCAAAGAAAGCAATTATTCTGGTGACAAACTCTAAAGAAACAGGTGATGATTTTTTTAAATTTAAAATTGAAAATACAATTTCACTTGCGGTGAATAATAATATTCCGGTTTATGTTGTAGCTTTTAATGATAATGAACTTACTGAAATTTATCAGTATATTGCTGATAAAAGCAATGGTATGTATTATAGAGCATATCAAAGAGGTGATTTAAAGGATTTAATTAAAAATATAGAAAATTCAAAAGGAAAAGAATTAATTTTTTCCTATTCTTCAAAAGCAATTTCTAGATTTGGTGATGAACCTGTATCCGTAACTGTTGAAGTAAATTACGGAGGAATGAATGGAGTAGCAAAAACAATATATTATCCAAATCGATACAAATAAATAATAAAATGAATAATAAATTAAAAACCTATCTAAATAAAATCAATAATAAGAATATATTAATTCAAGGTCTGGGATTAAATGGCGGTGGATTAGGAACAGCGCTATTTTTTTTAGAAAATGGATTTGATGTCACAATAACTGATTTAAAAAATAAGAAAGAGTTAAATGAATCAGTAAGGACGCTCTGTCCCTATGAAAATAAAATTAAATATGTTTTAGGAGAACATAACGAAAAAGATTTTATTGAAGCAGATATAATTGTTAAAGGACCAGGAGTAGCCCCAACTAATAAATTTATCAAAATTGGAATAGAAAATGAGGCATATATCACAAGTGATCTGGAAATTTTTTTTGAAATAGCACCATGTGAAATTTATGGAATAACAGGCAGCAAGGGTAAATCCACAACTGTTTCTGTTATTTATAATATATTTTTACAAGAAACTGATAATTCATATATGGGAGGCAATATTACAATTTCTCCATTAACTTTTTATAAAAAGTTGAATAAAGAAAGTCTGATAATTCTAGAATTATCAAGCTGGCAGTTAAGGGATCTAAAAGGGAAAAATTTCCATTTAAAAGGCTGTTCAATAACAAATTTATTAAATGATCATCAAAATTATTATTCCTCCATGGATGATTATTTAAAAGACAAAATTATTATTACAGACAACCAAAATAAGGATGATTTTTGTTTAATTCCTTATAAAGATAAATTTATAAATTTAAATTCAATAAATAGTAAAAGCAGATTATATACTTTTTCAAAATCAGATTTAAATTCAACCCTATTTTATGAAAATGGATGGGCGTGTTTTAAAGAAAATAATAAAATTATTAAGCTATATTCTATAAAAGATTTGATTGTACAGGGTGAACATGTACAACTTAATGTTCTTATTGCTTCAGGTTTCGCATACTTAGCCGGAATAAAGATTGAAAATATAATAAAAGGAATAAAAACCTATAAAGGTGCTCCTTACAGAATGGAATTAATTCGTATCTGGAATGGGATTAAATTTATTAATGATACAACAGCAACTATTCCTGATGCAGCATATTATGCAATTTTATCATTTAAAGAACCATTAATATGGATTGGCGGAGGAAATGATAAAAATCTTGATTTTGAAATAATAAAAGATGTTTCAAATATTCCAAAAAAAATTTTTTTATTAAAAGGTGATGGAACTGAAAAGATGAAGGAATTTATTGATAGAAATGATATAATAGAATCAGATTCAATTGAATCTTTGATGGAACAAGCAGTTAAAAATGCTGTATCAGGGGATGTGATATTATTATCGCCGGGATGTACAAGTTTTGGATTATTTAAAAATGAGTTTCATAGAGGTGATGTTTTTAATAATTATGTTAACTCCTTGTAAAATTATTTAAGTCTATAAAAGTAAAATTCCGATAAATTAAGACAATGAAAAAATATAAGTTTTTTATTTTATTTATTATAATCTTATTCAATATTTTTTATATTTATCCCGAACTAAAATTTGATGTAATTGCATTGGATAGAGATAACGATTTTTTATTTAATTCAATTGAAATACTTGGCGGGAAAGAATATAACAGGACATTATTTTACGGGAATTTAAAAGAAAATATACTTAATTACAAATCAGTTACTTTTTATCCTGAAAATTTATATTATTCAGAAACAGATAAACTATTATATATTTATAATAGGCTGGGTTTATATTCATATGATTTGAATAAAAAAGCAGTCACTGTTGTAGAGTCATTTCCAAATTATATTAATAATAATGAATATACAATTTACGATTTGCCTAAAATTAATTTTTCATCTAATTTTCAATATTTATTAGGTAAAGTTCAAACATCTAATTCGAAATCAAGTATTTATCTTTATGATTTAAAAAATAATAAAGCAGAAGAAATAGTAAAAGATGTTGAAGTTAATCCGGGTAAAGATATTGCATTATGGTCGAATGATTCTAATTTTTTTATATATCAAAAAAATAACAATATTTATTATTTTTCAGTTATTGATTATAAAAGAGGTAAATTACTTGCAGAAGAGTGGAGGAAAATTGGAGATGTAAAATTATCAAATGCTAAATGGACTTCTGATAATTTTTTAATTTGGGTTGAAAATAATATAATATATAAAGCGGATCCTAATCAGTTTTTTACCCGTTCAATTTATAAAAAATATCTTAAACAGGGTGATATTATTAAAAGAATTCCTTTTAAATTTAATCCTGCTTTTGATTCGCTAGAGATCAGTGATGAAGCAAGAAAAATTATTCTAATAAAAAATAATAACATGGTTTTTTATTTTTCTTTATTAAATGATTTAAATCATAATTTGTATTTGCATTTAAATGAAAATGAAAGATATGAAAAATGCAGGATATATAATAATGGTGAAGCAATTATAGTTGCTGATAAGCTTGATAAAGGCGAGATTAAAAAAGAAATAATTTTAATTAAAAAAGAAAATGGTGAATTTATTTTTAAAAGATTTAATGATAATGCTTTTAAAAATTTGAATATAAATAATATATATTTAAATGAAAAAAATTTTGAATTTGTTATAAATACATCAAAAGGTTCATATTGTTATGATTTTAAAACCTTAAAACAATTATGGAAATATGAAGAACAAGAAGTAATTCATTCAATAAACACTGACTCAAATGAATGGATATTGGGCGGAAGATATACTACTGTTTTAGCTTTTCCGAACAAAAAAGTTTTTGATCCAATTTTTGCTAGTTCTTTTGAAAGTGCCGGTTTTTTTGATAATAATATTGGAGTAATTTGTAATAATAAAAATTTTGTAATTGATCATGATACAATGACTTTATCTAATTTAAAATCAAATGATTTTAAATTGTATAATGATTTAAAAATTAATTATTCTAGAATTATAGTTAGAGATATAAATAAAGGTTTTTACAAACATGCTGTATATATAAAAGATCTTTATACAGGTAAATTATTATTAGTTACAGGGGATCCAAAATTAAAATATAATCTTTATCAGCCGGAAGTAATAATAGGGGCAAAGTATTATAATAATCCGTCTCCGGAGAAACATGAAATAGCGCTGGTATTTAATTGTGTAAAATCAGCTGAAGGTATATTTCCTATATTAACTAAGTTGAAACAATTTGATATTCCTTCAACATTTTTTATGAATGGAATGTTCATGGAATTAAATCCAGAAATTACTAAAGAGATTGTAGATTTTAAAATTGAGGTTGGTAATTTATTTCATTATTATATTAAATTAACTGATAATAATTTTTTAATTGATAAAAATTTTATAAGACAGGGATTGGGTATAAATGAAGAGAGATTTTACAAAATAACAAGAAAAAATTTTATTCCGTTCTGGCATTCTCCAATGTATTCTTATAATGATACAATTATTAAATATGGAGAAGAAAGCGGTTATAAATTTGTAAGTTATAATTTAGACAGTTTGGACTGGGTAGGTTCAAACAGTAATGATCTTACTTCCAGTTTATATATGTCTAATTCTCAATTGATTGAAAGAATATTAAAAAAAATTAAACCGGGTCAAATAATAATATTCAGTACAGGTGTAAATGATTCTACAAGATCTGACTGGCTTTTTGATGATATTGATTTATTAATAAGTGAATTAATAAGAGCAGGCTATTCTTTTACTTCAGTTTCTGATTTATTGAAAAGATATAGAGAATAATAAAATTATTTTAATAATTAAAGCTCTGTCCCCCTATTAAAAATAATAATCATATTATATTTAAAAAGATTTACAAAATCATATAAAAAGAAATATATATAGATTGCTTTGCTGCGCTCGCAAAGACGAAATAAACCTCTGTCCCCCATTTTTATTAATCAAAATTAATAAATGGGTAATTTTTACACAATAATTACTGTTATTATTAAAAGTGTATAAAAAATATCCAGTTTATATTTTATTAATTTTATTTATTGTTTTTATCAAAAACCTGTAATTTATTGATATAAAAGTAATTAGTAGGTTTTTATTTATATGGCATGATTATTGCTAAGAAATTATTAGCTGATATTAAAGAGATTTAAAATAAATATTAAAGGGTGTTTTAGAATGGAAGATAAAGAAAAAAATAATATTAATGATCAAGATTTGAGTACAAAAGATATTAATGATAAAGATAATAGTAAAATTCATGAAAATAAAGAAAAAATGAATATAAAAGATGACAAAGAAAGTAAAAATAAAGAAAGCAAGAAAGATAAAAAAAATCTTGATGCAGTGATGGAAAAATTAAAGAAATGTGAAAATGAAGAATTAATTAAGATGTATGTTAAAACAATAAAAGAACTTGAAAAAACAAAGAAAGTTTTAACAGAAAAAGAAAATGAAGCTAAAGATATGCTTGATAAATATAGACGAACTTTAGCAGAAATGGAAAATGTTAGAAAAAGAATTTTAATAGAAAAACAGGATTCATTAAAATATGCAAATTTTAATATTATAAGTGACTTGCTTGTACTTTTAGATGATTTTGAAAGAGCAATAAATTCGGCTAAAAATAATAATGAAAGCACAGATTTAAGTCATTTTGTTGAAGGTATTGATATGATAGAAAAGCAGTTTGCAGATTTATTATTTAAAAAATATGGTGTTGTTAAATATTGTGAAGTTAATGAAGAATTTGATCCAAAAGTACATTCAGCAATGACATTGGAAGAAGGTGATTTTAAAGATGAAATTGTATTAGAAATTTATAGAAAGGGCTATATGCTGCATGATAGAGTTATAAGAGCAGCTGAAGTAAAAGTGGGTAAACCTAAGGAAAATTAAATTTGTTCTTTTAAATAATAGAAAAAATATTTTTTAAAGAATATTAACTGTTTGTTTATATTCTTTATATTGAAATTTAACTTATAAATTATAATAAAAAAGGAGATTAAAATGGGGAAAATAATAGGAATTGATTTAGGGACAACAAATTCTTGTGTTGCAGTAATGGAGGGGAGTGAACCCGTTGTAATACAGAATTCTGAAGGACAAAGAACTACTCCTTCAATTGTTGCTTTTACAGCAAAAGGAGAAAGATTAGTTGGACAAACAGCAAAAAATCAAATGATTACAAATCCTAAAAAAACAATTTATTCAATTAAGAGGTTCATGGGTAGAAAGCTGAGCGAAGTTTCAGAAGAAATGACATTATTACCTTATGATATAATAAAAGGTCCTAATGGTGATGCAAGAGTAAAAATAGATGATAAAAAATATTCACCTCCTGAAATAAGCGCTGCAATTTTACAAAAAATGAAGGATACAGCAGAAGCTTATCTTGGAAGTACAATTACTGAAGCAGTAGTTACTGTTCCGGCTTATTTTAATGATGCTCAGAGACAGGCAACAAAAGATGCTGGTAAGATTGCCGGCTTGGATGTAAAAAGAATTATTAATGAACCTACAGCAGCATGTCTTGCTTACGGTGAAGACAAGAAAAAAGAAGGAAAAATTGTTGTTTATGATTTAGGCGGCGGTACATTTGATGTTTCAATATTAGAAATTGGAGATGGTGTATTTGAAGTAAAATCAACTAATGGAGATACTCATTTAGGTGGTGATAATTTTGATCAGAGAATTATTACCTGGATGATTGATGAGTTTAAAAAACAGAGCGGTATTGATTTGTCAAAAGATGATATGGCGTTACAGAGATTAAAAGAAGCTGCAGAAAAGGCAAAAATTGAGCTATCAAGCAAACAGTCAACTGATATTAACTTGCCGTTTGTTACTGCAGATCAATCCGGTCCTAAACATTTACAGATGAGTTTAACAAGAGCAAAATTTGAACAATTAATTGATGATTTATTAAAGAGAACCATTCAACCATGTAATACAGCACTTAAAGATGCTGAGATAACACCGGATGAAATTGATGAAATACTTTTAGTTGGAGGATCAATAAGAATTCCAGCTGTTCAAAAGCTTGTAAAAGAAATATTTAAAAAAGAACCAACAAAAGGATTAAATCCAGATGAAGCTGTTGCAGTTGGAGCAGCTATTCAGGGAGGAATATTAGCTGGTGATGTAAAAGATATATTATTACTTGATGTTACTCCGCTTTCTCTTGGTATAGAAACTCTCGGTGGAGTTATGACTGTATTAATTGGTAAAAATACAACGATACCTAAAACAGAAAAACAGATATTTTCAACAGCAGCAGACAATCAGACTGCAGTTTCTATTCATGTTCTTCAGGGTGAAAGAAAAATGGCTAATGATAATAGATCTATTGGTAGATTTGATTTAGTTGGAGTTCCACCTGCACCAAGAGGTGTTCCACAGATTGAAGTTACATTTGATATTGATGCAAATGGAATACTTCATGTAAGCGCAAAAGATCTTGGAACCGGAAAAGAGCAAAAAATCAGAATAGAAGCATCTTCAGGATTAAATGAAGAAGAAATTGAAAAAATGGTTAAAGAAGCAGAACAGCATGCTTCAGATGATGCAAAAGCAAAAGATATGGTGGAAGCAAAAAATTTAGCTGATACAATGATTTATCAAGTTGAAAAGTCTTTAACTGAACATGGTGATAAAATTGATGATAAAGAAAAGAATAATATAAAAAGCGGTATTGAAGAATTGAAAAAGGCTCTAGAAAAAGGCGATATTGATGAGATAAAGAGTAAAACTGAAGAATTAACAAAAGCTTCTCATAAATTAGCAGAAGAGATGTATAAGAGTACTGCTCAACAACAGGGAGCACAAGGGGCACAAGGAGCAAAAAATGCTGGTGGTTCAGATAATACTACTCAGGAAAACGCTAAAAAAACCAGTGATGAAAAAGTAGAAGATGCAGATTATGAAGTTGTTGATGACGATGAGAAAAAATAATAAAGAAGTTTGTAGAATAATATAGTTTTAAATTATTTTACAGTTTTTTATATGTACATATTTATTTAATAAGTGCAGGATCAATAATAAAGTCTTGCACTTATTATTGATTAATTGTGTTTTTAAAAGAAAAATTTATGGAGAATAATAAAAATGGCTCGTAAAGATCCTTATGAAATACTTGGAGTTGGTAAAAGCGCTTCAACTGATGAAATAAAAAAAGCATATCGTAAGCTTGCTATGAAACATCATCCGGATAGAAATCCTGGAGACAAAACAGCGGAAGAAAAATTTAAAGAGGCAACAGATGCTTATACTATATTAGGAGACGCTGAGAAAAGAAAGAGATTTGATCAATACGGATATGCTGGTGTTGAAGGTATGTTTACCGGAGCTGGAGGGGGAAATCCATTTAGCGGTGGTTCAGGTATTTTTGATGGATTTGAAGATATATTTGGCGGCTTTGAAGATATATTCAGTTCTTTTTTCGGAGGCGGATTTAGAAGTTCTTCTGGAAGAAGAGCCGCAAGACGAGGTCATGATTTATTGTACAGTGTAGAAATTTCTTTGGAAGATACTGTTAAAAATAAAAGTATTGACATAGCTTATGAAAAACTTGTGACTTGTGATACTTGCCGTGGTTCAGGTTCAAGTTCCGGTACTGGTACCGGTAAAAGAAGCTGTCCTAACTGCGGAGGAGCCGGACAGGTTAGACATAGTCAGGGTTTCTTTTCTATTGCAACTCCATGCCCTAGATGTAATGGAGCAGGTGAAGTTATTGAAAATCCCTGTAAAGCATGCAATGGAAAGGGTGTAAATCAAAAAAGAGTATCCAAAAATATTAAAATCCCATTGGGTATAGATAATGGGAAAAAAATTATTTTAAGAGGAGAAGGAGACGCTGGAGAAAATGGCGCTTCTCCCGGGGATTTACATATAAAGTTTAGTGTAAAACAGCATCCTCATTTTTTAAGGGACGGTAATGATTTAATTGTAGAAGTTCCAATAAGTTTTACTCAAGCAGTATTAGGTGATGATATTAATATTGATACAATTGATAATAAAACAATAAAACTTAAAGTTCCCTCCGGATGTGAAAATGGAAAGATTTTAAGGATTAAGGAAGCAGGTATTCCTTTTTTAAATAATCCGGGAAGAAAAGGGGATTTATATATTAAAGTTTATATAGAAGTTCCAAAATCTTTAAATAGAAATGAAAAAAATTTATTAGAACAGTATAGAAGTTTAAGAGGAGAAAACAAGAAGCCTTCTCCTACAAAAATAAGTAATCGAAGCAGATTAAATGATTTTTTTGATCATTTTAGATAGAATGATTATTAAGTAAAAGTTATTAACACGGATTTTATGTCTGTGTTTTTTTTAAAAAAATATTACAAAATAAATATTTCTAAAAAATTTATTGGAAAAATTATAGAATTTTTATAAAATGTATTTATAAATGATATTTTAGGAGGAATATTTGTGGCCAAAACAAAAAGATCGAATTTTTTAATAGATAAACCATTTCAGTTAGGCTTTATTTTTAGATATCTTGTTATAATTATTTTAACAATAATTTTAGTTTTAGCTTTAATAGCAGCTTATTATTGGTTTGTATCAAATTATGGTGAATTTAAATTAAATTCATCAATAACATATACAACGCGGGGATATATTAAATCTAAAGGAAAGCAAGTATATAATTTTGATGCTGAGGAAATTCAAGTTATTGAAGATATGGATGAAAATGGAAATATTATATATAAATGCCATAATTCATTTAAATCAAAAAAATATACAGAAGGAGATATTGTAGAAAATGTATCAAAAAATGACCTTAAGCCTTATATTGGTTCAATTAATAAAACAACAACAAGATTTAAGATAATTTTATTTCCACTTGTATTAACCGGAGTTATTCTTATACTTATTATTTCAATTTATTCATTATTCTTTTCTCATCGAATGGCTGGGCCAATTTATAGAATGAGAGTTTCACTTGATAGAATTCTTCAAGGTGATAGTGATTTTAAAATAAAGGTTAGAAAGAGTGATTTTTATGTTAACGTCATTGAAAAACTTGAAAAATTACGACAGCAAGTAGCCAGGAAATAATTTATATAAATAATAAATACCTTTCAGGTTTTTAAAACCTGAAAGGTATTTATTTAAATAATATTATTCAATATGAATTAATTCATAATCAATATCACCAACTCCAATTTTTTTTGCATATTCAAACTGGACATTAGAATTTATCTGTGGATAAACATCAAGAAATGGATCTTTCTTGGCTTGCTTTATAACAAGGTCAAAACTTGCTTTATCAATAGCTATTGGATCAGTACTTGAAAGAAAACCTATATCCTCTGTAACCGGTTTATCATTACCTCCATAACAATCACATGCTGGGCTTATGGAAGTTAAGATATTAATAAATAAAATCTTAGATTTAAATTTTTTAGTTACTGTATTTGCATATTCAATCATTTTTTTTTGAGTTGTCTCTGAACTTTCATTCCATAATGATTCTATTGCTCCTTCTGGACAAACAGAAATACACCGTGCACAACCTACGCATTTATCTGTAATTACTGCTTTTTTTTTGATTATAATAGCTTTTACCTGGCAATTTTTTATACATAATCCACAAGCAGTACATTTACTTTGTTTAACAACAGGTTTATTTTGGGAGTGCATATCAAGTTTTCCACTTCGACTTGCACATCCCATAGATAGATTCTTAATTGCCCCACCAAATCCAGACACTTCATGCCCTTTAAAATGAGAGATTACAATCATTCCATCAGCATTATAAATGTCACTGGCAATTTTTACTTTTTTTAATACTTTAGATTCTATTTTTAACTCTTTTGTATTTTCTCCTCTTAATCCATCAGCTATTATTATAGGTATCTGTAGAGTAGAATAATTAAATCCATTTAATGTAGCATTATAAAGGTGATCTACACTATTTGATCTCATCCCTATATATAGTGTATTGGTATCTGTTAAAAATGGATTTGTTTTAATTTTTTTTAATACTTCAATTACTGGCCGTAATAAAATCGGCCTAGTAAACGAAGTATTTCCTAATTCACCAAAATGTAATTTAATTGCAATAAGTTCTTTTTTATTAAACATTTTTTCAATATTACACTGCTCCATTAAACGTTTTATTTTATTTAATGGAGTTTTAAATTTTGGATTATCAATAGGTGAAAAATAAACTTTTGCAGACATGTTTTTAACTCCTATTTTAATTATTCGCCAATGATTTTAACAAGTACTCTTTTTTTTCTCTTACCATCAAATTCACCATAGAATATCTGTTCCCATGGACCAAAATCAAGTTTACCATTTGATACTGCAACTACAACTTCACGGCCCATTATTGTTCTTTTTAAATGAGCATCAGCATTGTCTTCAAAACCATTGTGCTTATATCGTGAATAAGGTTTTTCAGGAGCAAGCCCTTCAAGCCAAACTTCAAAGTCCTGATGCAAACCTGATTCATCATCATTTATAAAAACACTTGCAGTTATATGCATTGCATTGCATAAAAGTAATCCTTCTTTAATCCCGCTTTCATCAACACATTGCTGAACATGATGAGTAATGTTAATTAATTCACGCCTTTTTTTTATATCAAACCAGAGTTCTTTTCTAAAATGCTTCATTTTTTTGCTCCAATTATAATTATAAATAATATTTTTTTTATCTATGATAGATGGATGAGACATTCGTCTCTTTTGTAATTATTTATGTTTATAAAATAAATAAAAATTTATATTTATGCAAGATAAGTATTAAAAAAAGTAAGAAATATTTAGCTCTGTCCCTCAAAGAAATCATAATTAGTATATTTGAAATATTTTAAAAAATATGTTAAAAATAATGTAAAATAATTATTATTAAGGAAACTGTTATGGCAAAAAAAAACAACTGCCCTTGCAGTTCAACATATTGTTCCAGACATGGAAATTGTGACACCTGTCAAGAATATCATCATTCCTATGGTCAAAGAACAAGCTGTGGTAAATAAAATTTATTTAATATTATAGGCATTTATTCATGAAAATAGCAGCAGATGTTAATATTCCATTTGTTAAAGAAGCTTTTAAAAATTTTGGAGAAGTAGAATTATTTCCAGGCAGGGACATTGAAAATAAAATAGTAAAAGATGCAGATATATTACTTGTAAGATCAGTTACTAAGGTAAATAAAGAGCTTTTATCCGGAACAAAAATTAAATTTGTAGCAACAGCAACAATTGGTATTGATCATATAGATATTGATTATTTAAATGAAAATAAGATTGGCTTTGCAAGTGCTCCCGGGTCAAATGCTGACTCCGTTGCAGAATATGTTGTTTCTGGTTTATTAAACTTATCCAAAAAGTATGATTTTAATCTTAGCGAAAAAAAAGCCGGAATAATTGGTGTTGGAAATGTAGGCATTAGAGTAAAAAAAAGACTGGAAATTTTAGGAGTAGAATGTCTATTAAATGATCCTCCAAAACAAAGAGAAACAGGCAACAATATTTATTTGCCTCTCGATAAAGTACTAAGATCTTCAGATATAGTAACAGTTCATGTTCCATTAAATAAAACAGGAATTGATGCTACATTGCATTTAATAAATGAAGAATTTTTATCAAAAATGAAAAAAGGTTTTATTTTAATTAATTCAAGTCGCGGAAAAGTAATGAATGAATCTGCTATTAGAAAAAGTAGAGATAAATTAATGGCGCTTATTTTAGATGTTTGGGAAACAGAGCCTATTGTAAATATTGATACACTTAATTTAACAGATATTGCCACGCCTCATATTGCAGGATATTCTTATGATGGAAAAGTTCGTGGAACAGAGATGATATATCATGCTGCATGTGATTTTTTTAACATTGAAAAAAAATGGAATAAAACAGAATTTATTAAACCTGAAAATGATCTGTTAATTGATTTAAGAAAATCTAATGAACCAATTTTTGATGCAATTAATTGTGCATATCCTATAATCCAGGATGATAAAAACTTTAGAGGAATAAAAAATATTGATTTAGAAAAGCACAATGATTTTTTTGATAAATTAAGAAAGAATTATCCGAAAAGAAGAGAGTTTTTTAATTATTCATTACATTATGATAATAACATAGATAAAGTATCTCTGGATGTTTTATCAAATCTTGGATTTAAAATTTAAGTGATGTTTAACCCGCATTTCTCACAAGCCCTTGGTTTGAAAGTTGTATCTTTTGCCCTGATAAGTATTTACTTCTGCACTTGATTCTCACATAGTGTAACTATGCTGCGAGTCTCGTTTAGTCGTAAATCCTTATCAGAACAGAATCTACGACGTTTCAATCTAGTGGTTTGTGAGAAAAGCTGGTTAAAGACCAATTTCAGCACTTATTCTATATATTGTATCAAATGCTTCAGGTGAATTTTCTATTTTGCCTTCATTTAGTAATTTTTGTAATTCAAGTAAATATTCTTTAAGAAATTTTGAAACTGTATTGCTGCCATATCTAACATTTCCGTTTTGAGCTTCTATAATATAAGGAGTTTTTATAAATTCATATATTTTTGCTAAAGCTTTAATGTTTTTTTCAGAGTTGCCAATTATAGTGTGTTTCATAGAGTTGAATATTTTAGCAATAATAAAAGGATATCCAATACTATGATAATTAGCGAATTCACTTGAAACATTAAATAAATGGTTTTTGTCTTGAAATTTATTTTGTAGAATATCAAATGCTTTAAAACAATTTTCATTATTATCAAGTTTATTATAAACAATAATATCATATAGAAGATCTGATAAATATGGTTCTGCTTCAGGATTAAAATTGCTATTTTCGATTGTTGTTAATGTCTCTGTATCAAGTTCTAGTAAACGTCTTTTTTCAAAATAACTTCTTGATTTTTGTTTTATTTCAACCCATTCTTTAGTAATTAAAAAACTATTTTCACTAATTATTGGTTTAATTAAAAGTAAAATAAACAAAGAACTTAAAAAAATCTTTTTCATATTAATAATTCCAAAAGGTATTTATTAAACTAAATATAATCTTTTTTAGAATAATTATATATTTTAAAAAAGTCAAATATTTTATGTTTTTTTTAAAAATAATTTATAAAAAAAATTGTCATAAATTAAATTTCTTGATTATTTACAGTTATTAAAATAAAATTATTTATAAAATTAGTTCTCTTTTAATTATCGGGAGTTTAATATGAATTTTCATCTAATTATTATAGGATTTATTGAAATTATATTATCTGCATTAAGTGGAATATTAATTTATTTTATTAGTCTAAAAGTATTCTCGTTTTTAACTAAAGATATTAATGAAACAGAAGAATTAAAAAATAATAACATTGCAGTGTCTATTTTAGTCTCCTCGTTTCTTTTCTGCATAATGCTATTAATAAAAGAATCGATTGGTCCGTCAATGGAAACTCTTAGTTTTACAATGATTTCAGTTAATATATCTTTGAATAATGTTGGTTTGGCTGTTTTAAGAATTTTATTAATGTTTCTTATTTCAGCTGTATTTGCGTTTATTTTTTTATGGGTATCAATGATTGTTTTTATGCTTCTAACTTCAAAAATAAATGAAATACAGGAAATTAGAAAAAATAATATTGCTGTTTCAATAATTGTTGGTGTATTAATGCTTAGTCTTGCTCTAATTATATTAAATCCGTTAAAAACATTACTTAAAGGATTTGTTACCGGACCAATTATAGCCGGAGGTATGAAGGAACCATTAATTCAAGCAAAAACAGTTATTCTTGGTTCAATACAATTAGGTATTTCAATTGTTGCTGCAATTTGTATATTCTTTTATGGTTTTAAATTATACGATTTATTAACAAGAGATATTAATGAAGTAACTGAGTTAAAATCAAACAATATTGCTGTTTCGATACAAATTTCAGCATTTATTTTTTCTATAATGATATTAGTAAAAGCAGCTTTAGTCCCATCATTTGATACATTAACCAGGGTAATCTACCAAGGAGTGTCTACTCAGCTATTATTATTATCAATTTTAAAAATTGTAATATTTTTTGTTTTAGCGGCAATTTTTGCTTTTTTTATTTTATGGCTTGTAATGAAAGGATTTATGTTCATTAATAAAAATATTGATGAGATGAAAGAAATTAAGAATAATAACATTGCTGTTGCTATAGCAATTGCTGTTTTACTTATTTCAGCTTCATTATTGCTGCAGCAGGGATTAACTGCATTTTTAAGCGGACTAGCAGAAAAAGCACCAGAAGTAATGAGAATATTTTGATTAATTTATATTTTATTTGATATAGGGACAGAGCTAAACTTAATTTAAATAAATTCATTCAAAATTTCTTTTAAAAATTGAGCATAAACTTCCCATGAATATTCCCCATAACCTCCTGCCATTAAGTAAGCTTGCGGGATTTTATTATTTTTTAAGAAATTATAGATCATTAAGTCTCTTTGTTTCATTTGTACTAAAGAAAGATTAAGATCTTTTGTAGAATTTAACTGATCTTTTTCATAAGGATCAGAGCCGAGTACAACAACAGTAATATCTGGTTTAGGATATTTTTTTAATTGAATTAATCCATTTTTAAGTTTTTCCAAATATTTTTTCTCTTCTCCTTTTGATATCGGAATATCAATGTTACTGGGAATGAACGAAGGATTAAGAACTCCATTTTTATTATATTTAGGTATGTTTAAAGGCCAGCCTTTTGCCATATGAATACTTAAAGTTATTATTGTTTTATCATTTTGTGTTAATTGAGCTGTTCCATCTCCTTTATGAGCATCAACATCAATTATCCATGCATTTTTGATTTTATTTTTTGCCTGAAGTTTTCTTACAGCTATTGCTATGTCATTTACAATGCAAAAACCTTCACCGTAATTTTTTTTTGCATGATGCATACCACCCCCAAAGAAAAAACAAAAGTTTTTATCCAAAGCAGTTAAGCAGCATTGATATGTGCCGGAGACTTTTATTAAAATATTTTTAAATAATTTTTTTAACGGACGAGTTGCTTTTTTAGGATTATATCTATTATAATTACCATTTTCATCAATTAATTCATAAGATCGAATTAATTCTTTTTCAAGATCTTTTGAATAAAGTTTTTTAACATAATCTTTTGAGTGCACTCTTAAGAGATCTTTTTTTGTTATTTTTTCAGTTAATTTTTTAATTATAAATTTATTAATATGATTTTTTAGGTTAGGCTGATTTTCTAAATATTCTATTGTTTTTATTTGTTTAGAATTTGAGATTGGGATTTCAATGCCATATTCTAAGTAATTATATCTGATTCTTTTATTGCAAATAAGCATATTATTTGTTTATTTCCAATTGGCAGCAATTTTCTCCATCAGCAATTCTTGAATTGAATTTAAGGTTAAATCCGGATGACTCAGTTTTACCGAAATCAACCATATGAGCAATATCACACAACAAAGAAATTTTTTCTTTTGAAAGTCCCATTTCTTTCCACATTTCTACTAACGGGCAATTTTTCATTTCAACTTTTGCATAATCATTGTTACCTTCAATAAATGTTTGTTTAAATACTTTATTACTAATTGGATTGCTCACAAATTCTTCACCAAATTGTTTTGCACTTTTTTTTGCTTTATTTGAAAACTTTTTTGATTTATCAATTCCAAATTTGTATATTGCTTTTGAAAAGATTTTTATTGCTTTTTCTTCTCCTATTTCATTAGCAAATTCTTCAAAAATGAAATAATATGCTTTTGCTCTTGCTTTAGTTGCTGTAGTAAATGCTTCTACTGGTGTCATTGTATTAATCCTTTTTATTGATTTTTTATAATAATAACAATTTGAAATGGTATTATCAATTTGTTTTACGTAATACTTTTATAAAAATTAAATAATCATACTTAAAATAAAAGTCCAAAATCCTGCTTCTTCTCTATTATTTTCCAGAAAATTTTTTTCTACATAAATATTTGATTTTTCTTTATTTTTTGTAGTGTAAATTATGTTTTTATAAAAAAGAATAAGGTCATTATTATAATATAATTTTCCGGTTTTTTCATTTTTTTCTTCTCCGACATCAATTAAATATTTTAATTCAAATCCTTTTTTATAATAATTGATGTCAAATTCGTAAGTAATAAAAACACCAGGATCTTTTGATATATTTATAAATCCTCTTTTATTTTCATAATTTTTAAAGTGTATCTGATATTCACCTGATCTTTGATATAAATAAACTATTGTTATTAATAATTCTTTATTTTCATTAAATATTTTTACATTTTTTAGGTTTTTATTTTTTTTATAATCAAATCTTTCATAATAAATAACTGTGTTGTTTTTATTATCTGCTATTCTCATTAATTCATCTTCATTAAAAATTACTTCGTCAAAAGATAATTCAGTAAAATTTTCTAGATCTTTTTTTGTTATAATTAATTTTTTTGTTTTCTTTTTTTCACTAAATATGAGTTGAAAAACAAATAATATAATAATTATTAAACAGATATTTTTTTTTAGCATATTAAATATGTCCTAACTAAGGTTGTTTGTTATTAGAGTATATTCAAAATATAAAGCTTAGTCAAAATAAATAGAAAATTTATCAAATTACATTTATTTTATTCAAATTACTAAAGCCCTGTCTTTATAAATGTAATTATTAACATTTTTTTAAATTTATTAATAAAGGCATTAAATTTGACTATTCAATTAAGATAAAATATAATTTTTATATCTGATAATTTTATTTTTAAAATTATACTGAAAAATATAAGAAGAAAAAAATATTTAAATGAAAAAATCACTTAAGAAAAAGTTAATTTTAGTAATAATGATTGTTGTTACTCTTATTATATCATTATATATAATATTCAATATTATATATGAATATTATATTATTAAGAAAGAACAAAGAATATCTTTAGTAAATATAACTAATCGTTTAGCATATTCATTATCGATTTCAGTTTTTAACCATAATATAGAACAAATCAATAATTATTTATTTGCAGAGATGATGAATAAAAACATTTATGCAATTGTTATTATGGACTTGATTGATAAATCATTAATTTCTGGAAAAATTAGAAATGAAAATTGGGCTGTAATTAACTATGATATTTCAGATAATTTAAATAATAATATTAAAAAAAAAGCTTTTATTTCAAGAGCTGGGAAGCAGGTAGGTACAGTTGAAGTGTATTTTACTTTTAAATATATAAAAAAGTCTTTTTTTAAAACTTTAGTAATTAGATTATTAATAATTTTTTTCTTTTCAGGAATTATTATAATTGTTCTTTCTATTTCAATTTCAAAAATAATTTTAAAACCAATTAATAAATTAAAAAATTATGTTGAAATTGTATCAAAAGGTGATTTAGTTACTCCTATAAATATTGTAAGTGATGATGAAATTGGCGGTTTAGCAAAAAGTTTTAATATAATGCATAAAACTATTATTGATAAAATGAAAATTCTTGATAAAAAAAATAAAGAATTAAATAGGGAAATTAAAGAAAAGAAAAATACTAAAGAAACATTAAAAATAAGTGAAGAAAAATTTAAAGGATTATATTTAAATATGATTGAAGGTGTTGCTTTACATCAAACAATTTATAATAAAAAGGGTAAACCAATTAACTATAAAATAATTGATATTAATCCTCAATATGAAAAGATTTTAAATTTAAAACGCAAAGATATTGTTAATTGTTTAGCAACTGAAGTATATAAGACAAAGGAACCGGCTTATTTAAAAGAATTAACTGATGTTGGAGAAACAGGAATTCCATATTATTTTGAAACTTATTTTCCTCCAATGGATAAACATTTTGCCATTTCTGTTGCTCCAATTTCTAAAGGTCAGTGGGCTACTATTTTTATTGATATTACAGAACGTAAGAAAACTGAACAGGCATTAAGAGAGAGCGAAGAAAGATATAAGAAATTATTTGAAGTATCTCCTGAAGCTATTGCAATATCTGATGAAAATGGGATTATTATTAATTGTAATAATCCTGCAGTAAAAATTTATGGATTTAATTCAAAAGAGGAAGTTATCGGTAAAAATGTTTTTGAGTTTATAGCTCCTAAAGATCATGAAAAAGTAAAAGGCAAACTAGCCGAATTGTTAGAAAAGAGTTTAATATCAAGTTCTGAATATACATTCTTAAAAAAAAATGGTGAAAGTTTTAATGGAGAATTATCTGCAGGTTTGATGAAAGATTTGAAAGGTGATACTATTGGCTTTGTTGCGATTATAAAAGATATAACAGAACGTAAGAAAACTGAACAGGCATTAATAGAGAGTGAGGAGCGATATAAGAAATTGTTTGAAGTATCTCCTGAAGCAGTAACAATTACTGATTTAGATTTAATTATTACAAATTGTAATAATATAACAGTCAGGGACTTTGGCTATGATTTGAAAGAAGAAATTGTTGGGAAAAATATTTTTGATCTATTAGCGTCAAGAGATCACGAATTAATAAAAGAAAAAGTGTTACATATGTTAGTGAGCAACCATCCACAGAATGTGGAAGTAACTTTTTTTAAAAAAAATGGAGAAGAATTTGCAGGAGAATTATTAGGTAATATAATAAAAGATATAAACGGAGAACCTGTCGCTATTATATGTATATCAAAAGATATTACTAGTAGAAAAAATTTTGAGAAGGATCGAGTAATTCAGGAACAGAAACTAATGCAGGTTCAAAAATTAAATGCTCTTGGAGAATTATCTGCAGGGATTGCTCATGAAATAAATCAGCCTTTAAGCGGGATCTTAATGGCAACAGATATTATTAAAATAAAACTTAAAGAAGATATAATTGACAAAGAACATCTTAAAGAAAAAATGCATAATATTAATGATTATATTAATAGAATAAAAAAAATTATCGAACATGTAAGAATATTTTCCCGCGATCAAAAAGATGTAAATATAGAAGAGTTTAATATAAATGAAAGTATTACAAATGCTCTTTCACTAATTAAAGGACAGTATAAAAATCATAATATTAATATTAATCTAAAATTATCATCAAGTTTACCAAAACTTAAAGGTAATGTTTATCAATTTGAACAGATAGTTTTAAATTTAATAAGCAATTCAAAAGATGCTTTAGAAGAAAAAGAAAAAATTATGAATATTAAAGAATTTAAAAAAGAGATAAAATTAAAAACTGTTTATGATAATAAAAATATTTTTTTTGAAATATATGATAATGGTATGGGGATTTCAAAAGAAAATATAAAAGAAATTTTTAATCCATTTTTTACAACAAAAGATACTGATAAAGGAACAGGTCTGGGATTGTCAATATCTTATGGAATTATAAAAGAAATGAAAGGATCTATTAATGTTGAAAGTGAGTATAAGAGTTATACAATAGTAAAAATTAATTTTCCTAAGGAGTTAAATAAAAATGAATGAAGAAAATAGAATAAATCTTTTAATAATTGATGATGAAAAAATAATAAGAGATGAAATAAAGGATTTTTTTAAAGATTATTCATATAATATTTATGAAGCTGATAAACCATCAGTTGCATTTAATATTTTAAAAAAGGAAACAATTGATATTATTATACTTGATATTAAGCTGCCGGAAATGGACGGAATTGAAGTGTTAAAAAAAATAAAATTAGAAAATGAAGATATTGAAGTAATAATGATCACTGGTCATGGTGAAAGTGAAGTTATGTTTGATGCAATGAAACAAGGAGCTTTTGATTTTTTTTATAAACCAATAAGTATTCTTGAAGTAATGCATTCAATTGAAAGGACTAATAAATATATTAGCCTGAATAATAAATTTAAAAAATTAGAAGATAATTATAATATAATAAATAATAATTATAAAAGAACATTTGATAATATTATTGGAGAAAGTGAAGCAATTAAAAGTGTAATAGATTTAACATTAAAAGCTGCAAAGTCTCCGGATAGTTCTGTTTTGATAACCGGAGAAAGCGGATCCGGGAAAGAATTAATAGCAAAAGCGCTTCATAGTGCAAGCAATAGAGCTTCAAATTTATTTTATCCGGTAAACTGTTCTGCTATTCCTGAAACACTTATTGAAAGTGAATTTTTTGGACATATGAAAGGAACATTTACAGGTGCAATTGAAGATAAAAAAGGAGTTTTTGAAGCTGCAAATGGCGGAACTGTTTTTCTTGATGAAATTGGTGATATGCCGATTATAACACAAGCTAAATTATTAAGAGTATTGGAAGAAAAAAAAATTAAAAGAATTGGTTCAAATAGAGAGATTTTTGTAGATGTAAGAGTAGTGGCTGCGACAAATATGGATTTAAACGAAATGATTGAAAAAAAACAATTTCGTTCAGATTTATATTATAGATTAAATACTGTTGAAATTTTTATACCGCCTTTAAGAGAAAGAAAAGAAGATATTCCTTTATTGTTTACGCATTATGTGAATTTTTTTTCTAAAAAATTAAATAAAAAGTTTAAAAATATTGATGACAAAATTATTGATATATTAAAATTATATAACTTTCCGGGAAATATAAGAGAATTAATAAATATTATTGAA
Source organism: uncultured Spirochaetales bacterium (assembly GCA_964646595.1). Classification (GTDB taxonomy): domain Bacteria; phylum Spirochaetota; class GWE2-31-10; order GWE2-31-10; family JAFGQB01; genus CAZYID01. Next base: position 26,593 of record CAZYID010000007.1, read on the forward strand.
AGAGCAATAATAATTTGTGATGATGATTTTTTAGGAGTTGAACATTTTTCAACACTAAATATTAATAATAAAAGTAATACTGGAAATTTAAACAATAATAGTATTGATATTCATACTTTGGAAAATTTGAATTTAAATATTATTAATAATCTTGAGAAAGAAATAATTTTAGAAGCATTAAAAAGAACTAAAAATAATAAATCAAAAGCTTCTGAGATATTAGGTGTTTCACGTTTTGCTTTGGATAGAAAATTAAAAAAGTATAATTTTGACTAGAAAATTGTATAAATTTCGCACGTTTTTATTGCTTTTTCCGCACATTTTTTTTTATTTATCAATATTTTAAAATAATCTTTTTTTTAAAATAATTTTCTATTTCGTTTTATATCAATTAGTTAGAAGTCTTTTTATAAAATTTTTTTACCTATTTATATTAAAATTTTATTGGCATAAATCATGCTTTATAATTTTTGAATCTTAAGGAGATAAAATGAAGGTTTTATTAATTGATGAAAATGCTAAATATTATATATTTTTAAAACATGAACTTAAAAAATTAACTAATTTAAGTATAACTTTATTAGATATAAATCCTTATAAAGCTTTAGAATTAATTACACAAGAAGGTTTTCATCTTGTAATTATTAATCGAAATAATTCAACAATAAATGACATAGTATTGCATAAGAAAATTAAAGAGTTGAATTCAAAGACAAATGTAATCTTTAATAATTCAACTTATAATGTAAAACATAAAATAGATATAATTAAAAATATAATTCAAAAGTTTTATACAAAATTTAATCATAAATCCATTTCTCAAGAGATTGAACTTTTAAAAAGATTTAATAATTTTGACAGGATAAAAGAATTATGAAAATATTAATTATTGATGAAGATATTGTTTATCTTGATTTAATTAAAAAACATCTTCATGACTGTTGTGATGAAATTGTTACAGAATCAAATCCTTTATCTATTATATTTGATCCAATAAATATTGGTGATTATAATGTGATAATAATTGATATAAAGATTAAAGGCCTAAATGGGGCAATGCTTATACAAAAAATAAGAGAATTAAAACCAGATATTCATATAATTGTTCATACTTCAGATGAAAATAATAATGTAAGAATAGATGCTAAAAATAGTGGTGCAGATACTTTTTTTGTTAAACCGGGACATTTGTCTATTTTGCAATATCTCAATAAATTAAAAGAAGAGTTAAAAGAATAAAATAAAATTAAAAAATAGGACTTGAGTAAACTGATATTTTACATAGAATAACAAATTCTATGATTAATATAAATAATATAAGGAGGCTGTTTATGAAAAATCAATTTATTATTATACTACTAATTGTATGTTTTGTTTCGGTAAATCTAATTTATGGAGAAAAAGCATCTCAAAAAGTAGTTGATTTATCAAAAGACCTAGTTAAATATGGTACTAGTTCTGTTATTGTAAAAGCAGTAAAAGCACAAAATGCTCAAAAACTCACACTGAACGAAATTAAGAAAAAAGATGAAGAATGGAAAAAAACACCCGGTATTTCTTCTTTTATGAAGTCTTTATTTGATAATGAATGCAGTAAATATCTTTCAAAACTTCAAGATCAATTAGGTTATTGTTCAGAAATTTTTGTTATGGATAATCAAGGAGCAAATGTTGCATTATCTGAAAAAACATCAGATTACTGGCAGGGTGATGAAGCCAAATTTACTGAATCATTTAATAGCGGTAGAGGTGGAATACATATTAGTGATGTAGAATTTGATACAAGTTCTCAAGCATATTTAGTACAAATTTCGGTTCCAGTTAAAGATGGCGGCAAAGTTATTGGAGCAATAACTTTTGGAGTAGATGTAGATAAGGTTAAATAATTTTAATTCAGAGTCTGTTTTTTTAAAACAGACTCTGAAAATTTTATAATTTAGGGAGACAATAATGAAATTTTTTAATAATTTAAAAATAAATATAAAATTAACAATAGGCTTTTTTGTAATTATTGTTCTTATGTTTATTATAGGAATTGTAAGTATTACAAGTCTTAATGATGTATTTACTAAAAAAATACCGGCTATTGATTATTTAATTGAAACTGACAGGGATTTACAGCAACTTTTAGTTTCAGAAAGATCAATGATTTTTTCAGATTCAAAATCTGAAGTTTTCACAAGTTTAAAAGCTGATTACAATGAAAATTTACAGCAATCACAAGAAAGATGGGAAAAATATAAAGCTTTAGCTTCTTCTAAAGAGGAAAAAGCATTATTTTCTGATTATGAAGCTGCACGAAAAGAATGGGAAGTATTAACTTCTCAAATAGTTAATGGTAGAGTTGAAGACACAAGAGAAGGCAGATCATTGGCAATTGATTTAACTCTTGGTATGGCAAAAGAAAAATTTGAAGTAATGAGAAATGTTCTTGATGAATTGACTATTATAAATTTAGCTTTAGTTGAAAAAACAAAGAAAATCCTTTTATTAACATTACTATCTATTTTATTAATTAGTGTATCAGCCGGGATTTTACTTGCCTTAACAATAAGCAGAAGTATAACAAAACCGCTTTCAAAAGTTGTAAAAGCAGGTAAAAAGATTGCATTAGGGCAATTCCCAGATGAAGAAATAAATGTAGACAGTAAGGATGAAATAGGTATTTTAGCAAATGTTTTTGATAAAATTGTGACAAATTTTAGAAATAAAGGTGATGAATTAACAAAAATAGCTGATGGAGATTTAACTGTACAGGTTAAATACGAATCTGGAAAAGATCAATTTGCACAAACTTTTGATAAGATGTTAAATTCTTTGAATAGTTCTTTATCAACTGTAAACAGTACGATAGAACAGGTTGCTGCCGGATCAAATCAGGTTGCACAAGCAAGCCAATTTTTATCACAAGGAGCATCAGAGCAGGCAAGTTCTTTGGAAGAGGTTACTTCTTCAATTGTTGAGATTTCTAATCAAGCAAGGCAAAATGCAGAAAACGCTGAAAATGGAAATGTTCAAATGAAAGAACTAGTAATTGCAATGGACAGTATCAATAAGAGTGCTGATGAGATAAAAAGAATAGTAAAAGTAATTGACGATATAGCGTTTCAGACAAATTTATTAGCTTTAAATGCTAATGTTGAAGCAGCAAGAGCAGGTAAATATGGTAAAGGATTTGCAGTTGTTGCAGAAGAGGTTAGAAATTTAGCCTCCAGAAGTGCAGCAAGTGTACAGGAAACAACAACAATGGTTGAAGAGACAATTAAAAATATTAATTCAGGGAATAGCCTTGTTGAAGTAACAGCAAAACAGTTAGAAGAAATAGTTGTTGCAAGTAAAGAACAGACAGAAGGACTTAATCAAATAAATACTGGATTAAGTCAGATTGATCAGGTAACACAAGCAAATACAGCAAATGCAGAAGAGTCTGCTTCTGCAGCAGAAGAACTAGCCAGTCAATCTCAGCAATTAAAAACAATTATTGCAAGATTTAAGTTTTCAGATTCATTTTTGGATGATATACAAAATAATGATAATATATCCGATGATTTAATAAAAAGAATAAAAGAAGAGATTTTAAAAGCACAGAGTAAAAAAGCAAACAAAAAGAACAGTTTAGATGAATTAGATGAATATAAAAAAACAGGAAAAAATAAAAAGAATCAGAAAAAAATATCTCATTCAAGTCAGGCTGAAGTTAATGAAGTTGATATGAAAGAAAATATTACTGTTAATCCAAAAAAAGTAATAAATCTTGACGATGAAGATTTTGAAAACTTTTAGCTAAATGATTTGTTATTAAAAATTTATAACGAATAGTAATTGATTGCTATTCGTTGTTAAGTCTCATATTATACCTCGCCTTCATTGGAATATCCAGTGAAGGCATTTTTTTAATAAAAAGAATATATTTTTATTCATTGATAAAATTTTAATGATAAGCTCTATCCCCTTCAATGTCATTGCGAGAGTTGAAAGATCGAAGCAATCTATTATTAAATAGTAATAAAGTAATAAATATAGATTGCTTCACTATGCTCGCAAAGACGAAATAATTAAGCTCTGTCTCCATGTATTTAGTATTTTACTCATTGATAAATTTTTCTAAAGTTTTACTGATTTTATTTTTATTTAAATACAAAAAATCATTATGGCCGCCTGTGGATTCGTAAAATTGTTTTGGTTGCCCGGCTTTTTTAAAAAGTTTTTGTCCCATTGAGAATGGAATGATTTCATCATCAACACTATGAATGATAAGTTTGGGGCAATTTATTTTTTCAATTTTATTTATAGAATCAAATTTAACAGATAAAAATAAACCTGCAGGTACATAAGGCATAATAATTTTACTCATTTCCTTTGCAGATGTTAAGCCGCTGTCCACAATAAGTTTCGAAATATTTACTTTTGATGAAAGATCTACAGCAGCTGTTGTACCTATTGATTTACCATAAACAATGATATCATCAGGATTAATTTTTTTTTGATTAATTAAGTATTCATATGAAGATAAAGCATCTATATATATCCCTTTTTCTGAAGGCTTGCCTTTACTTTTTCCATAACCGCGATAATCAATTATAAAAACATTCATTCCCAGTTTTGATAACATCTCAATAATATCTATCCTGTGGCTGATATTCCCTGCATTACCATGGAAAAAAAGAATTGTTTTTGAATTTGAATTGATTGGAATAAACCATCCATGTATTTTTACTTTATCTTTGGTTACTAGATAAATATCTTCATATTTAAGTCCAATACTTGAAGGATTTGTTTCCAGTTCTTTAAAAGGGTGAAATATAAGTTTTTTTTCATAATATTTTATAAAGAGGAAAATTAGAAATATAATAATAAAAAAGATAATTAAAATTTGCAGCATAATATTCATTATATTATTTTTCATTTAAATTATAATTATATTCTTTGACTTTTAACAGTAATATTGCCCCGAGTGTAAAAAAGAACAAAAGACTTAATATTCCATATTTAGAATGACCGGTAATTCTTGTAAATATTCCAAGAATAAATGGACCCAGTATTATTGAAAACTTTCCAAAGATATTATAAAAACCAAAAAACTCCGTTGCTCTTTCCCTTGGTATAATTTTACTGAATAATGATCTGCTTAGTGCTTGAATACCTCCTTGAGAGGTAGCAACAAGAAATGCAAGAATCCAGAAAAAAATGATTTTTAAATTTATAGTCGGCATTGACGGTAAAAAAAAACCTATTATAGTAATTATAGAATAAATACAAATACCTATAAATATCATTATTTTAGGAGATTTTTTTTGAGCGAGTTTGCCATACATAAGAGTAAATGGGAATGCAATAATTTGAATAAATAAAATTGCAGTGATTAGTGTAATTTGATCTAGTCCGATATCTCTGCCGTATGCAGTTGCCATACTGAAGATTGTGTGTATACCGTCAATGTAAAAAAAATAAGATAATAAAAATATTAATATTATTTTATTTTTAAAAATTTCTAAAAAAGTATTAAATAATCTTTTAAAAGAGTCTTTTAAAAAATGCGAATTATTTTCAACAAAGTAAATTTGTTTAACATTTTTTATCATAGGAATAGAAAAAATAAACCACCATACAACAACAATAATAAAACTTATTTTTGAAGGAATAATTGGAATTAATTTTGATTTGTTCATTATTTGTATTGGAATAATAATTGCAATAACCAGTAAAAAGGGAATCACACTTCCAATGTATCCTAATCCAAAACCAATTGAGGATAACCAGTCCAATCTTTCTTTTTTTGTAACATCAACTAGAAATGCATCATAAAAGAGGTTTGCTCCAGACCATCCTATCCTGGCTAACATAAATATAATTAAACATTTTAACCAGTCTCCTTCATTGATAGTTGTAAATAAAAGAGTAAATAATATTCCAAAAAATAAAAAAAATACAAACAGCCTTTTTTTGTTGTTTTTTAGACTTCCAACTGCTCCCATAAAAGGTGATAATACTGCAATAATTGATGAAGCCAGAGCATTGGCAAATCCCCAGTTTGAAGTTGAAATGGATCCATCAATACCTTTAGATGCAATGTCTTTAAAATATATTTGAAAAATAGTAGTAATAATGATTAAAACAAAAGCGGAGTTTGCAACATCATACAATGCCCAGCTTATTTCTTGTTTTGTAAATTTAAATTTTATCATAGTTATTTTTACTTAACCTGCATTTCTCACAAGCCCTTGGTTTGAAAGTTGTATCTTTTGCCCTGATAAGTATTTACTTCTGCACTCGATTCTCACATAATGTAATTATACTGCGAGTCTCGTTTAGTCGTAAATCCTTATCAGAACAAAATCTACTGCGTTTCAATCTCAAGGTTTGTGAGAAAAGCGGGTTAATATATAAATGATATTAAAAATTTTAAAAAATTAAAAGATTAATTTTTAATTG